>RFJV01000214.1 GCA_003694775.1 Chloroflexota bacterium
GGATGCCCCGCCTACGGGGTAAACGGCTATTTTCAGGGGAGGCAATCCATTCGTGTATTCGTGTTGTATTCGCGGACGGCCAGAAACGCAAAATCCGTCAAAAATTTGAAATACCCCCCCCGCTTTTCCCCTTGACAAATCGTCCAGCGGGGTTTATAATAGTTTTGCTTAGAGAAATTCAGTTTCTCTGTCCGAACCCCCCCTGCGATAATCAATGATAATTGAACAGTCTGCCCGATGCTGCAATGACGCCAGAGAATGCATCAAGGATAAATTCATACTTCATTGAAAGTTTGGGACGCGGGCTAAAAGTTCTGTCCCTGTTCTCTACCGAATCCCCCACTCTCAGCCTGAACGATGTTACCCAACGTCTCCAACTGAATAAAACAACGGCCTATCGTCTGCTTTATACCCTGGAAAACCTGGGGTACATTCGCCGCGACGCCGAAACCCGGCGCTACCAGCCTACCCTGGAAATTCTGCGGCTAGGGTTTGTAGTACTGAACCAACTGGAGGTGCGTCAAATTGCGGCCCCCTACCTGCGCCAATTGGTTGATGATGTGCAGGAAACTGTCAATCTGGCCGTACTGGACCAGCACGAGGTGGTTTATATCGACCGGGTAGGCAGTAAGCATATGGTCAATGTATACCGGCCTATTGGCTCACGGCTTCCGGCCTACTGCACATCTACCGGCAAGGTTTTGCTGGCTTTTTCTCCCCCGGAAATTGTAGAACGGGCGATAGAGGCCACGTCCTGGCAACAATTAACCGAACGCACCATTGTATCTCCCGAAGCGTTCCGGAAAAATCTGGCGTTGATTCGCCGGCGAGGCTTTGCCGACAGCTACGGCGAAATGATACCGGAGTTAAGTGCAGTATCGGCACCGATTTTTCAGAATAACGGGCAGGTTATCGCCGCGGTGAACATTTCTGTACCTACCCACCGGACAACATACGAACGGCTGGTCAACGAACTGGGACCACGCGTGGTTAAAACCGCTCAGCAAATTTCGCAAGCATTTGGATATCACTCCGATGTAACTGCTCAGGCCAAGAGAAAAATCCGGTAAAGCGTTATCAATTCCGCCCATCTCACGTAAATCGTAAATCGTAACCCGTAAATCGTAAATACTCATTCGCCCTTACAAACCACGAGTTCACGAATGAATCGCGAGGCAAACATTCGGGCATTCGTGTTCTATTCGTGGATGGCTGAACAGTTACCACGAATTTATAATCCGTCTCCGCCAGGGGAATGAGTCTCCGCCTGTACTATCGATTCGTGTACCTGCTCCCGTCAGGGGGTTCGTGAAAAATACGTGGACGGCTGGGCAGTTACCAATTTTTGCAAAAATATTTGGGGAAAGGGGGTGTTTCAACAGAGCGTATTCGATGCCCCGGTAGCTTTCGTATAACAGGTGATTTTTGGAGAATATCGTACAATCAGGAGGACGAAACATCATGAAAAAATATCTATTTTGGTTTGCTGTGGTGCTGATGTTGGTGATGCCGGCTGTATCTGGAGCCGCGCCGCTCAATCAGGGGCAAGATTATGTAGTGCAGGCAGACGACTGGCTCAGCAAGCTGGCAGAAAAATTCCTGGGCGACCCGCTGGCCTACCCGGCAATTACCTACTACACCAATCAAAAGAATGCCGAGGATGAAAGCTACGCCAAAATCAGCAATTCCGATGTTATTGAAGTAGGCTGGAAGATTTACATTCCTACCCAGGAAGAAGCCCAGGCCTACTTCTCCGGCAGTGTGCAGAAAGTTGGCGAGGGGACCATCAAGATTGGGGCCTTGATGCCCCTTTCGGCGCCCGGTTCTGTCAGCGGTGGTACGGCGATGAAAGCGGCGTTTGAAATTGCTCTGGAAGAAATCAATGCCGCCGGCGGGGTGCTGGGTCAGCCGGTTGAGCTGATAATGGTCGATACAGAAGGCCTGCCGGAACGAGGCACTGCCGCCATGCAGAGATTAATCAACCAGGATGGTGTTGTCGGCGTGGTGGGTGAATACCACAGTGCCGTAGGACTGACAGCCAAAGAAGTGGCCCACGACAACCATGTGCCGGTAATTTTTGCCGAAACCTGGAATGACAATATCACTGCGGTCCAGTACCCCGAAGTATTCCGCATTGCCCCGGTGTCATCCGAAGTGGCGGAAGTGGATGCCAACTTCCTGCAGTCGGTGGGGGCCAAGTATGTGGTCATTATGACCGAAAACACCGGCTATGGTATTCCTGCCGCGGAGCAAACCGAAGCCCGTCTGGCCGAACGCGGCATCGAAAGCGATACCTACTTTGCCGACCTCGGTACGCTGGACTTTGCCCCGGTTATCGAACGTATCAAAGCCGGCCCCAAGCCGGATGCCATCTGGGTCCTGCTGACCGGCGAAACCTCGTTTAACTTTGAACAGCAGGCCGCCGAAGCCGGCATTGGGCCGCAAAACCTGCTGATGATTTGCAACCAGGCCGCGGCCGACAGCGAGGCCTTCTGGGCCTCCGTGCCCGATGGCAACCTGTGTGTCTGGCGACGCATTGGTCTGCCGCAACAGCTCTGGACCGATGCCACCAAGGCTTTTGCCGCCAAATACAAGGAAAAGACCGGCAAAGCAACGCCCGAATCGTTCGCCATGGAAGCCTACGACTCGCTAAAGCTGATGGCTCAGGCCATCAACGAAGCCGGCTCTACCGACCCGGACGCCATCATCAATGCCCTGGAAAACATCACCTACAACGGCGCACTGGGAACCATCACCTTCCCCTATGGCTTGAAGAATCCTGTACCGGAGGATATGGACCCGAAATGGTGGCACCAGTTCCCGGACCCGGCCATTACGATGGTTCAGTACACCGAAAAAGGGCAGGACGCGGCAGATGTGACCGTTGTCTTCCCCGAAAAGTATAAAACCGGTGAGCTGATTCGTCCGTAACCGCAGGTAAACCGCGGGGGCGGGGTTAAGACCCGCCCCTACAAAAAGGGAAATCCGTAGGGCGACATTAATGTCGCCCTACCCCAACGTTATTTTATACGAGGAGCAATCGAACTTTATGCAAGCAAGCCCACTCCTGCAGGAATTCCATCCTGGCCCGGCACTGCTGATTCTGGCCTGGGTAGTGGTTTGGGGGGGTATCGGCGGGGTGGTGACGCCCCGCATTTACCGCCGCCGCGACCTGGACGCGTCAAAAGCAACCCTGTACGGGACCATTGCCGGGGCCGGGTTGGGACCAATCCTGTTAATCATCCTGTGGACAAAAACCCCGGAACTGGATTGGCGTTGGAATGTTATCCCTTCATTGACCGCCCTGGGCCTGTTATATTGGGCCTTTGCCACCTATCACCCTGCTAACCTGTGTGTCACCAGCGGAACGTATGTTATCAGCCAGGTCAGCAACGGTATTTTGATTGGCATTCTGTACGGTGTTATTGCCATCGGGTTAACACTGATTTTCTCCATTCTGGGAATTGTCAGCTTTGCCCACGGCCAGTTTTATATGCTTGGTGGCTACGCGGCCTTCTTTACCATCAGCCAAACGATGGGGGCCGGCCTGCATCCGATTATCGGGTTGCTGATGGCGGGGCTGATTACATTTGTTATTGGCGTGGTCTTTGAATACACCCTCCTCCGACCGATGCACCTGGGCAAAGTGGAACGTCCCGGCGAATATGCCATCCTGCTGACCTTTGGCCTGGCCTTTTTCCTGGAATATTCCGCCCTGGCGATTCTGGGCGCCAATCCACGCAAGGTGGACCCGTTTTTCAACTTGGGGAACATCACCATCGGCGCCATTACGCTTCCGCCGTCGCGAGTAATTGCCGCGGGGATTGGCTTGCTTATCCTGGTGATTCTGCTCTGGTTTTTGAACTACACCTGGCTGGGCAAAGCCCTGCGCGCCGTCAGTCAAGATAAACAGGCCGCGGCGGTGGTGGGCATCAACCCGCTGAATATGAATACTCTGGCCTTTGGCCTGGGGGCAATGTTGGCCGGACTATCCGGTGCGGCCCTGGTACAGGTACTGGCCTGGGTGCCCAACATTGGTGCATTAGCCTCGACCCGTTCCTTTGTGGTGATTGTGCTGGGTGGAATGGGGTCGTTGCCTGGGGCGATGATTGGCGGTATCGTTATCGGCATTGTGGAGTCTTTGGGCGTGGGATGCTTCCCAGATGTCAGCCGGGCGCTGGCTTACCAGCAAGTCTTTGGAATGATTATCTTTGCCGTAGTACTCCTGCTCAAACCCACCGGCTTGTTTGGGAGGGAACTATGATGCGAACGGTCATTGCCTGGGCACTGGGGATTATCGCCGTTGTCTTCCTGGCCCTGATTCCCTTTGTGTACGATGTTTTCCCCTCCTTCCCGCCGGGGCTGGTCAACGAATATACTCTGCACGTTCTGATTGTTGGTTTCTATTTTGCTATGCTGGCCTCCAGCTGGTCTCTGCTGATGGGATACGGCGGGCAGTTTTCATTTGCACATCTGGCTTTTGCCGGCATCGGGGCCTACACCACCGGCCTGATGGGACGCTATTTGGGCACCCATGCACTCACCGGCATCATCGCCGGCACTCTGATGGCCGGACTTTTCGGGCTGGTCATCGGTATGCTGGTTCTGCGCCTGCGAAAAACCTACCTGGCCCTGTTCACCATTGCCTTTGCCGAAATCTTCCGGCTGGTTATCAGTGCGGAAAAAGATTTTACCGAAGGCCCCAATGGACTGCCTGTTGAGCCGCTCTTTCCCAATGGGCTGAACATTGCCGGCTACCATTTTGACAAGGTTGACAAACTGCCACCCTACTTTATCATGCTGGCCCTGCTGTTAATCTCTCTGGCGCTGATGTCGTGGCTGGCCGCGAGCCGGTTTGGGCTGTTTTTGCGGGCCATCCGTGAGGACGAAGAAGCCGCCGCGGCCCTGGGCGTCGACGTGGTCCGCTACAAAGTGCTGGTATTTGTCATCACCAGTATGGTGGCCGGTCTGGCCGGTGCGGTCCGGGCCCATTATGTTACCGTCATTACTCCCAACGATATGATTATCCTGTGGATGAGCCTGGTTATCACGATGTCGGTACTGGGTGGCATAGAAAGCCTGATTGCCTCGGCCATCGGCGGGATTGTGGTGTTTGTTCTGCTGGAATACCTGCGAACCAACTTCCTGACCACATCGGTTATGGCCGTAGTGCTGACCGTAATTTTGGCCCCTACCCTTTACTACCTCAGCCGGTACGCGGCCCGGCGCTGGTTCAATTCGCCATTGAAAGGCAGAACCAGAACCTTCGCTATTATCGCCGCGGCAGTGGTGGCCCTGGTTATTGGTATAGCCGTGCGCGAGCCGGTCACCACGGGATTGTCTTACGCCTACTATGATATGACCGGTTCCCTCTTCCCGGAAACGATTGATATGAGTGCATGGCGACTCGTATTCTTTGGGATTGTGCTGATGCTGACTCTGCGCTTCTACCAGAACGGTCTGCTGTATCCGGTAATGCAGTACTACTTCCGGCCCGGCAGTCTAAAAGAAACCGTTGCCAAACGAGAAGCCGCCGCGGCCATAGCAGAAACGGAGGCCGGCTCATGAACGCGCAACCTCGTCCCATTCACCTGGAAGTTAGAAACCTGACCAAAAATTTTGGCGGTTTACAGGCCTTGAACAACGTATCGTTTGAAATTCACGGTCCAGAGCTGGTCGGCTTGATTGGCCCAAATGGAGCCGGAAAAACCACCCTCACCAACCTGCTGGACGGAGCACTGACTCCTACCAGCGGCACCATCTACCTGAACGGTCGCCGGATTGATGGCAACAAACCTTACCAGATTGCCCGCGCCGGTTTGGGACGGACTTTTCAGGTAACCCGCTCCTTCCGACGGATGACCGTGATGGAAAACCTGCTGGTCCCGGCGATGGCAATGCACGCCACGGCCAGCCGGAAAGAGCTGGAAAAACAGGCCTGGGAAGTGCTGGAATTCCTCACTTTTGAACACCTGGCCCATGAATACGCCCGCAGTTTATCCGGCGGTCAGCAAAAACTGCTGGAGCTGGGGCGTCTCCTGATGCTGGACCCGGACATCATCATTCTGGATGAACCGTTTGCCGGAGTCCACCCCAAACTGATGGAAAAAATCTACGAATACATCACCACGGTAAATGCCCGGCACAAAGCTTTCATCATCATCAGTCACGATATGGACACCATCTTCACCCTGAGCAAACGCCTGCTGGTGCTGAACTTTGGTGAGCTGATTGCCGACGGCACCCCCGAAGAAGTACGCCGCGACCCGGCGGTCATTGAGGCGTATCTGGGAGAAGAAGAGGAAGAAGAACTACCTGCGGCTGGCAATCAGGCCCAAACGGAAGGAGATACATAAGCGATGACTGAATTGAATCCCGCGCCCGCGCCGGAAAACGGTTCGGATAATTCTGAAATCGCTTTGGAAGTGCGAAACCTGTACGTGGGTTATTATGAAGACCTGCACATTCTGCAGGGGGTCAGCCTGAAAGCCCAACGAGCCAAAATTACCACTATTTTGGGGGCCAACGGCGTAGGCAAGTCAACCTTACTGAAGGCCATTTACGGCTTTCTCAAACCCAGCCGGGGAGAGGTGATACTGAACGGCCGCAATGTGGTTGGCACCCCCACCTACAAACTCATCGACCTTGGGCTGGCCTATATTCCCCAACAGCCCGGCATCTTCCGCTGGATGACCATCGAAGAAAACCTGGAACTGGGCGCATACACTTTCCGGCGCGATAAAGCACGCATCAAACGCAAGCTGGAAGAAGTATACGCCCGCTTCCCCGTGCTGAAGGAGCGCCGAAAATCGCTGGCCGGTAAGCTGTCTGGGGGACAACAGCGGATGGTAGAAGTAGGCCGCACCCTGATGACCGACCCGACAGTAATGCTGGTCGATGAACCTACCGCCGGCCTGGCAAAACTGCTGTCTGAAGAGGTGTACCAGATGCTGGTCAACCTGAAAGAGTCGGGCATTACCATCATCCTGGTTGACCAGGAAATCCGGCATGCCTTGAAGATTGCTGATTATGTCTATGTATTGGAGCTGGGCAGAAACAAATACGAGGGACCGGTGGAACAGTTTACCAGCCCGGCAGACATTAAAAAAGCATTCTGGGCATAAAGCGGGCCGGTGTGTTGTCTTCCCCTCATTTTGGGGTACAATAAAGAAAAAGAGCCTGTCTGAGTGGAGCGTGCGGCTGTAGATGATTTTGAAGCTACACGCTCTATGTTCTTTTAGCCAACGAGGGATTAAAATGCCCGAACGATATAAACCACTCCGCTTTTCTAATGCTGGTATGCGGGGGTTAAAAGTATCGGCCACCCTTTCGTTAAACGACCGGGTGCGCGAAATGTGGGAGACGGGCCAGGATGTATACCATCTGGGATTTGGCGAGTCCCGCTTTCCGGTACACCCCAAAATTTCCGAGGCCCTGAAAAAGAACGCCCACCAGCGAAGCTATTTGCCGGCTCTGGGTATTCTGGAACTGCGCGAAACCATTGCCCGCTTCTACGAGCAGAAATTTCAGCTAAAAGTCTCGCCCGAACGTGTGGTTGTCGGCCCCGGCAGTAAATCTCTGCTGTATGCCTTAACCCTGGCCCTGGGTGAGGAAATCATTCTCCCCCGGCCCTCATGGGTAACGTATGCCCCTCAGGCCCACCTGATAGGCAAACCTATCACCTGGGTTCCTACCTTTCCGGAAGAAAACTTTATTTTAAATATCGACACCCTGCAGGAGTGTATGGCCCAGTCCCAACAGGAACTGGGCAACCCCGAACTGCTCATCATCAACAGCCCCAACAACCCCACCGGAACAATGATGCCCCCGGAAAAAATAGAAGAACTGGCCGACTTTGCCCGCGAACAGGGCCTGATGGTCATCAGCGACGAAATTTACGCCCTGATAGCTCACGGCAAAATCCCCCACACTTCAATCGCCCAATATTACCCGGAAGGCTCCATTATCCTGGGTGGATTGAGCAAGCATATGTCTCTGGGAGGCTGGCGGTTTGGTGTCGCCATTTTACCCCCTGGCCGTGCCGGCAAAGCCCTCCGAGACGCCTTGCAAACCATTGCCAGCAGTATCTGGTCGTGTGTGGCCGCACCCATTCAATATGCCGCCATTGTTGCCTACAGCAACGACCCGGATATTGATGAATACATCACTCTGTGTACTCGTATCCACGCCATCCGCACCCGCTACCTGTACAACACCCTGGTAGAGCTGGGCGTTCCCTGCGTGGAACCCACCGGCGCATTTTACGTCTTCCCCTCCTTTAAGAAATGGGAAAAAGCCCTGGCTGCGCGAGGCGTCCATAACAACGAAGACCTGGCAATTTACCTGCTGGACAAATACCACCTGGCAACTCTGCCGGGAACGGCCTTCAACTGCGCCAGCAACAGCTTCTGCTTGCGTCTCTCGTCCAGCTATATCGACGCTGGAACCGATGAAAAAGCTACCAAACTCATCGAAGCTTACAAAGCCAACCCCAACCCCACCACCTTCATCGACCAGCACCACCCCCGGCTGAAAGAAGTTGCCGCCCGCCTGGCCGAATTTGTCCACGAGCTGAATCAGTAGCAGAGCGTGTAGGGCAACTGCTAGCAGTTGCCCTACACAAACCATTTTTTCACAGGGAAATCCGTAGGGCGACATTAATGTCGCCCTACCCCAACGTTATTTTATACGAGGAGCCTTCTATGCCCCCCAAATCCTGGAAAACACTCTCCAGCCGGCAGGTCTACCGCAACCCCTGGATAAACGTGCGCGAAGATATTGCCCAAATGCCCAACGGCAAAACGACCATCTACGGCGTGGTTGAATGTCCCGAAGCCGTGGGCGTTTTACCCTTTGTCGATGACGACCACGTTATCCTGGTGCGCCAGTACCGCTACGTCTTTGCCGAAGACCACCGCTGGGAAATGCCCACCGGCGCAGTCAAACCCGGCGAGCCTCTCACCGAGGCCGCCCGCCGCGAACTGCGCGAGGAAATCGGCTTCACCGCCGCCGACCTGCAGTTCCTGTGCACCTTTTTCAGCAGTAAATCGGTGATGCGCGAGGTAGCCCACCTGTACATCGGGCGCGGCCTGTCGCAAGCCTACGCCCCACCCGACGAAACCGAATTCCTGGAGGTCGCCATCTTCCCCTTTACGCAGGTCCTGCAAATGACCCTGACCAGCGAAATTCGCGACAGCATGACCGTCATTGCCGTTCTGCACGCCGCCCGGCTGAAGGGGCTATGAGCAATCCCACCGCCATCCTGCTGACCATCGCCAAACGGCCCGCGGCTGGCCGCACCAAAACCCGGCTTTCTCCCCCCCTCACCCCGGAACAGGCCGCCCAACTGTACGAGTGCCTGCTCCGGGACACCCTCCTGCTCCTGCGCCGCCTGACCGGCGTCCGGCGGGGTATTGTCTACACCCCTCCCTCGGCTCGCGGCTACTTTGCCCAACTGGCCCCGGATTTTGACCTCCTGCCCCAGCAGGGCGACACGCTGGGCCACCGGCTGGACAACGCCCTGACCCACTACCTGACGCACGGCTACCGGCAGGTCGCCATCATGAACAGCGACGGCCCCACCCTGCCCCTGGCCTGCCTGCAAGAAGCGTTCGACGCCCTGGCCCGCGGGGCCGATGTAGTTCTTGGCCCCTCCGACGACGGCGGCTACTATCTCATCGGGTTGACCCGCCCTGCACCCCGCCTCCTGCGCGAGGTGCAGATGAGCACCCCCACCGTTCTGGCCGACACCCTGGCCCTGGCCGCGGCAGAAGGTTTGCGCGTCCATCTCCTGCCCCCCTGGTACGATGTAGACGATGCCCCCTCCCTGCACCGGCTGGCCCGCGAGCTGGTCGACGCGCCGCCGGAAACGGCCCCCCATACCCGTCGCTACCTGGCCGGCCTGCCCCTGCGTTGACCTCCCCTGACGGCTGTGCTAGAATGGAGACAAATACGAAACAAGGGGGTTTCCGATGAAAGAAGTGGTCATTATCGATGGAGTCCGCAGTGCCATTGGCAAATACGGCGGCGGACTGTCCGGCGTCCGCCCCGATGACCTGCTGAGCTACATCTACCAGGGCCTCATCCAGCGCACCGGTCTGGACCCGGCCCTGCTGGATGACGTGTACGCCGGGTGCGG
Organism: Chloroflexota bacterium; assembly: GCA_003694775.1. Classification (GTDB taxonomy): domain Bacteria; phylum Chloroflexota; class Anaerolineae; order 4572-78; family J111; genus J111. The sequence continues at coordinate 10,139 of RFJV01000214.1, forward strand.
CAACCAGGCCGGCGAAGACAACCGCGACGTGGCCCGGATGGCCGTTCTGCTGGCCGGCTTTCCGGTGGAAGTGCCAGGGGTGACGGTCAACCGGAACTGCGCCTCTGCCCTGACCGCGGTCAATCTGGCGGCCAAATCTATCCTGGCCGGTGAGGGAGATATTTACATCGGCAGTGGGGTCGAGAGTATGAGCCGCGCCCCGTGGAGTATGCCCAAGCCGGAGCGCGTTCCCACTTTCAAGGCCCCCCAGGTGTGGGATACCACTGTTGGCTGGCGGTACAACAATCCCCGGATGGATGCCATGTACCCCATCATCAGCCTGGGCGAAACCGCGGAGAACATCGCCGAGGAAATGGGCATTACGCGCGAAGAACAGGACGCCTTTGCCCTGGAAAGCCATCGCCGGGCCGTAGAAGCTATCAACGCCGGGCGATTCAAGGATGAAATCATCCCCATCACTGTCCCCCAGCGCAAGGGCGACCCGCTGGTGGTCGATACCGACGAGCATCCCCGCTACAAAATCGAAAACGGACAGTACATTCTCAACACCAGTATGGAAAAACTGGCAAAACTGCCGCCCGCCTTTCGCCAGGGCGGCACAGTCACTGCGGGCAACTCCAGCGGCATCAACGACGGCGCGGCCGCACTCCTGCTGATGAGCCGCGACAAGGCCAGAGAGCTGGGCATGAAGCCGATGGCCCGCTGGGTTGGTTCCGCGGTTGCCGGTGTGGACCCCGGCGTGATGGGCTACGGGCCGGTCCCGGCCACGCAAAAACTGCTCAAACGGCTGGGCCTGTCGCTGGACGATATTGGCCTGGTGGAGCTGAACGAAGCCTTCGCCGCCCAAACCATCGGGGTGATGCGCAAGCTGGGCCTCCGCCACGAAATCACCAACGTCAACGGCGGCGCTATCGCTCTGGGACACCCCACCGGCTGTTCCGGGGCACGCATTCTGGTGACGCTCCTCCACGAGATGAAGCGCCGCGCCCCCTTTGAAAAGCGCCCCTTCTACGGCCTGGCTACGTTGTGTGTCGGGGTCGGTATGGGGGTGTCAACCCTGGTAGAATGGCTGGATGAGTGAA
>RFJV01000215.1 GCA_003694775.1 Chloroflexota bacterium
AGCATAAACAGCGAAGCCACCATCTCGGCCAGGGTGTCGGAATTGATGGACGCGGTGACGTGGGTGTGCATCGGCCAGAACAGAATGAAGGCGCAGGCGGACAGGGCTATCACCGGGCGGTCGGGAAAGACCATGCGGAAGGTGCGCCAGGCCGCGGCCACCACCCCGGCGGCCAGCAGAACAGACACCAGGCGGAGCAGGTACACCTGGGCGGTTAAGGGTAAGGGGGCCAGCAGAGCGGCTACGGGAGCAACGCCCAGATGGTACAGCATCAGGTAGGCGTCCGCGGAAACCTCATTGCCGGCAATTTGGGGCGGGTAGTAGTGGATAAACAGGTTGTCGCGGACGCCCAGATTGCGGGTGGGGGAGTACAGCCCCACCAACTGCCAGAGGCGGAACTGCTCAAAGACGGTATCCATCTGGGGGTGCATCGGGGTGGTCTGGTAGACCTCCTGGGTGGGCCACTTTCTTTCCTGCCCAATCAGGCGAATGGCTTCAAAATGGGCGGCTTCGTCCGGCCCGAAAAAAGGGGGAAACAGCGACAGGTAGAGCAGTCCGCGCAGGAGGGTCAAACTGACCAGCAGGGCCAGGGGAGATTTGAGGCGGGCGGCAAGGGCGGATAAATCCGGCATCAGGTTCCTTTGAGCAGAAGGATGATGCTGACGGTTTTCAGCATAATCACCAGGTCGAGCTGGATGGACTGGTGCTTGATGTAGTACAGGTCGTAGCGGAGCTTTTCCAGGGCATCGGACACGGAACGCCCGTAATCGTAGTTGACCTGCGCCCAGCCGGTCAGGCCGGGCTTGACGGTCAGACGGGTGCGGTAGAAGGGGATTTGGGTCTGCAGTTCGGCCACAAATTCCGGACGCTCCGGCCTGGGACCAACCAGGCTCATTTCGCCCCGCAGGACGTTGACCAGTTGGGGAAACTCGTCCAGGCGGGTGCGGCGCAGGAAGCGGCCCACGCGGGTAACCCGCGTGTCGTACCGCTCGGCCCAGCGAGCCTGCCCGTCGGCTTCGGCGTCGGTGTACATGGAGCGGAGCTTGATAAGATTGAACAGGCGTCCGCCGCGGCCAACCCGCTTTTGGCGGTAGAAAACCGGACCGGGGGAGTCGAGCTTAATCAGCAGGGCCAGCAGAGGCAGAAAGGGAGCAAAAACGGCCAGTCCCAGCAAGGCGATGAGGATGTCCATTCCCCGCTTGACCAGCCGGTAGGAGAGGTTCTGCCCGCTGTGAGCCAGAGGCAGAACCACGAACCAGTTACTGCCGACATGCTCCACCGGAACGCGGTCGGTCAGGTGCTCGTACAGGTCGGGCATGGTGGAGACGCGGAGACCCAGTTCGTAACAGGTCATCAGGCGGGCCAGCAGGTCGCCGGGGACTTCCCGGTTGATAGCCAGCACCACGTCGGTGGCCCGCAGACGCTGGGCCAGCGAGACCAGCCGGTCGGTAGGGCCGAGGACGGGCGCGCCGTGGATGGTCTGTTCCTGTCTGGCCGGGTCGTCATCCACAAAGCCAATGACTTCAAGGTGGGCCGGGGCGTATTCCCGGACGGTTTTGAGGATGGTCTGTCCGGCCCAACCCGCGCCGACGATGATAGCTCGTCGCTGGAAGGTGGGGATGGTAAAAGCCGCGCTGTACAGCCGCCGCCAGAGCAGGAGCAGGCCGGGCGCGACCACGGCAAACACGCCAATGAAGTGGCGGGGCACAGAGAAGGGGGGAAGAAGGGCGTAAACCAGCATATACAGGGCAAAAATCTGGAGAATGGTTTTCAGCAGGGCCACAAAGCTGGCCGTGGGGTCCGAGGCCACGCGCAGGCGATAGGCGTCGTTGGCCGCGGCCAGGATGTAGTACAGCCCCAGCACCACGGCAAAAGCCGGCAGGAAGGAGACCACCAGCGGCAGGTCGAACGTCCAGCCGGAGCGCTGTGCCCCGAACCACAGGCCCACCAGCAAGGCCGCCAGCACCAGCAGACCGTCGACGGTCAGCAGGAGGTACTTGTGCTCGGCTAACTGGAGGGAAAATATGCGGCGGCGCGATGTTAAGTTTGTGTCGAGAAGCAGTTCTTCTGGCACCTGATTTTAAACCGACTCGGCTGTTAGCTTTTCTGCCTGCTTTAACAAGGGGGTAATTGCTAAATTCTCATCAATCAGCGGCCAATGCAAGCCGTAGCCTGATGGTGATACTTCGATATACTGCCGTTCAATCTGGCTGGCTTCTGTCAATTTTGATGAACAATCCGACCACCGGACGCGATAAGCTTGTCCGTCAACGTTGAGATACAGATATGTATCATCAGCCTTTACAATGTCCACCTGATGCAGTTTTTCACTCATCCCATAATTCTCTCAAATTCTCCATAAGAAAGTTTTCCCCACATCTTTTCCATAATAATTGTCGCTAGTGGTATAGAAAACGGATAGGAAGTCCAAATAAAGCGTCCATCAGCATATGCTGAAAACATCGAATAGAAAAATAAAGTAATGGATAGAAGATAGCCGACAATGAGGGGAAGAGTAATTACACGCCACCGGGAAAGTATCAAGTGTTGATTCTTGGGGTAGAAAATACTTAAAGCCAGAATACCAGGAATACCAAAGGTAAGTAAAAAACTTATGTAGCTCCTAGGACGCAAAATGTTAAACCAGAACCTCTCCATAGATGGCATCCACACGAAATTGAGTACACTGACCGGACTATAAGCTCTGACAAGATAAATACTCAGACCATATACCAAACCTCCCAATGGAAGACTCACCCCCTGCTTGGTCCAAAGTTTACCTGTTATCAATAGATAGGTTGTTAATACAGGTAACAAAAGCAAAATTGTTTCTTTGGCCAGTGCCCCGACACCTATCACGAAAATTAAGAAAACCCACTTTTCCACAAAAATGAAGTACGTTCCCAATATTAAAAAACCTATTAGTACAGGGTCAATATATCCAATTGTAGCATAATAAAATGTAGGGAAAGAGAAAACGAACATTAAGTTGCCAAGCATCTGAAAACGTTGGCTAATATTTAGCGTTGACAAGAGTTTATCCAGAAAAACCAATCCCCCCAATAACCCAAGCAAGTTTATTATGTTTATGGCTGTCATAGGCGAGAATGGAAGTTGAGCAGCCACAAATGGGACGAGAGGACGATAAACAAAAGGAACAATTAGGTCTGAAGCGGGGATGTTATTTCGAAAATACTGGGTAAATGCCACATATTGAGCAGCATCTCCAAGCAGTGTGGTTGACAACTTTCCCCCACTGGTAAACGCCTTCACTCCGAAGTCATTCCGATTGAAACGAGGAAGGGTGATTATCACCAAACATATGCTCAACACTACCAACCGAATATAATACTGCCTAGAATGAGTCCTTGGCGAATTCATCTTGTCTTATTTGACGTCTAATAAAATAGTCAGTCCCAATCAAAATTATTCCCCACCAGAAGCCCAGGCCCCAGCCGATATGAATGATGGCAAATACCAGCGGCAGAACCGGCAGGTACCGCCAGCCGCCGCGTCTGGCTGATATTGTACTCGCGACCAGATTTGCCAGCAAGTAGGCCCCGGCCAGCCCGCCGAACAGCCACCATGCCGGCGGCCAGGCCAGGCCGGCCAGCAGACTGCCAACCAGTCCGGCGACAAACAGAGGAGGGACGGTCTGCCGCCAGCGCAGGGAGGCGGGATGCTTCTGCAGGGTGCAGACTTTCCAGCGGCCGTATTGGAAGTACTGCCGCCAGAGGGCGGTCAGGGAGGAGCGGGGGGTGTAGTGGGAGATGATGTTGGGGCTGAGGAGGATTTTGTAACCAGCCTTTCTAATTCGATAATTCAGTTCATAATCCTGGTTGCGAATTAAAGATTCGTCAAACAATCCAATTTTATCGAAGAGTTCACGACGGAAGGCTCCCATATAGACCGTATCAACGTATTGCTCCCGCGTATCGTAATGAAATCGTGAATCGCCCATCCCAAAACGGGAAGTAGTGCAAAGGGCCACAGCCTGTTCGAAAAACGATTTACCGACCGGCAGCATACGTCCACCTACATTGCCAGCCGCGGTTGTCTCCAATAATTCTACACAGCGACGCACATAGTCCGGGGCAATCACGGTGTGTGCGTCCACGCGCACAATGTACTGCCCACGAGCCGCCTTGATACCGATGTTCAATGCAGACGGCGTAGTCCGTTTAGGATTATCCAGCAGGTGCAGATGGGGATGCTGTTGAATGTACTCTGCAACTATCTCACGAGAGTTGTCATCAGAACGACCATCCACTACCAGAATCTCTACTCGGTCGGCAGGGTAATCCTGGCCCAATACCGCCTCCAGGCAGGGGCGAATATGGTCCCCCTCATTACGCATCGGAATGACAACGGACACAAAAGGAAGTACCTCTGATTCCGGTGATTCGTTCAATACCATAATCGCCCGTAATTAGCTTTAAGATAGCTTATGGCCTGTCCACTCAAAGGCTCGCGATGGGTCCGTCTTATCAAACGTAAACCACTACCAATCCCGGACAGGAAATCGCCGAACTGGTCTGACCGGAACGCCTGCCAGCCATACCTTACCAGCCAGATGGTCAGATAGGCCGGGAGGTATCGCGCCGGCAAATATTTGCAAGCAATGAAAAAGCGATTGCGTACGTGGTAATACAATTCATCGCGCAAGCGAGACTGGTTTAACAGTGAAGGTTGAGGATAATGGTGAACAACCACATCCGGTATGTACATCAGGGTAAACCCGGCATTAATAGCCCGATAGGAAAGGTCAAGCTCTTCTTCGCCAAAAAGCAATTCGTCAGAATATGGGCCGCATCGCTCAATTACGACCCGCCGTACAGCGTGTCCACCCCCCAAAAAATAGGATACCCGGCTGAATTGGTCTTCTAACTGCGGCTGTTTTTTACGCCAATACTTAGAAAAAGGTAGCAATAACTGCTTCCGACCATCTCGATGGTCAATTATTTTAGCCGCCAGAATGCCGACATCCGGATACTGTACAAATACCTCAACGTATCGGGCTACAGCCTGCGTGTCGGCGAAACATGCGTCGTCATCAATGACGCAGAAGATATCGCCGCTGGCTTTCTGCATCAAAAAATTGCGGCCGCCGGCCACGCCCAAGGGTGTTTCCACCCGAAAACAATGCAGTCGAGGGTCTTTGAAAATGGCTGACAACCGGTCGCACAGGTGGTAGCGGGTGGAGGCATCGTCCAGGACAAGGATTTCCAGGTCGGGATAATCCTGGGTGAGGACGCTTTGCAGACA
>RFJV01000216.1 GCA_003694775.1 Chloroflexota bacterium
GAGCGCGGCCTCGGAGAGCAGTGGCTCCGGCAGGTTCAGCCGGCCTTTGACGCGCAAACTTTCCGGGATGTCGGCATAAAATTCTTCAATGCTTTCTGCACCGACGGCCTCCAGCATTTCCTGCTTGATGGCCGGTACAGAGTTGGGGATGTATGGATGGACAAAAGGTTTGTTTGGGGGCATAGGTCTCCTCCGTGAAAAAATAATGGGTAAAGACTCGCCGTCCACGAATACAACACGAATGCACGAATGTTTGCCCTCGCGGTCCATCCCTAATGGAGACAGGCCGTGAATTCGTGAAAAATCCGTGGGCGGCCAATCAGTGTTTCTTTAGACAATCATACGCGGGAATAAGCTCCGGCACAAGCGAGGGATTAACGGACGCATTTCTGTTTTATGGTAGCCGGGGCATCCCTATGCCCCGGCTACCCTATGCCCCGGCATGGGGATGCCGGGGCTACGAACCATAAACATAGAAATACACCTGAATTACCCCTTCATCCCAGTCAGGGAGATGCCTTCGATGAAGGTGCGCTGGCCAAAGAAGAAGGCAATCACGATGGGGATGGTCACAATAGTGCTGACCGCCATCAGGTACGGGTAAGCGTTGGCTACGGTGCTGTTGTACATAAACGTGCGGCGCATGTTTTCGATGCCCAGCGCCAGCACGTACTGGCGCTGGTCGTTTAGATAAATCAGCGGGCCTAGATAGTTGTTCCAGGCATCGATGAAGGAAAAGAGGGCCACTACGGTGAGCGCCGGTTTGGAGAGGGGCATAATGATGCGGAAGAGAATGTCCAGCTCGCTGGCGCCGTCGATGCGGGCCGCGTCGGAGATTTCTTCCGGGATGGTCAGGAAGAACTGGCGAAGCATAAAGATGAAATACGGAACACCAAAAAAGGCAGGAACCACCAGCGGCAGGAAGGTGTTCAGCCAGCCAAACTGCTTGAAAATCATAAACAGCGGTACCATTGTTACCTGGAAGGGAATCATCATGGTTGCCAGACAGATAAAAAAGAGGATGTCCCGCCCCGGCCAGCGTACTCTGGCAAAGCCGTAGGCCACCAGGGCTGAGGAGAACACCGTACCGATGGTGGAGGGGATGGCGTACCGGACAACGGTGTTGAAAATATACAGGTTGAACGGCTGGCTGGCCCAGGCGTCGATAAAGTTGCGCCAGATTGCCGGGTTGGGAATCCAGACCGGGGGAACGGTATAAATTTGGGAGTCGTTTTTAAGGGCCGAGGAGGCCATCCAGTAGAAGGGCAGGACAAAGGTAATCGCCAGAACAATCAGGATGGTGTATTTGAGCAGTTCCACCAGCCAGCCGGCGAGACTCAGTTTTTTCAACCGCCGCCATTCGGTAGACAGCGTGTCTGATGGGATGGAAGGAGCCTGTGTGGTCATTCTGCCTCCAAAGAGAGTGAGGTGTGGTGTATTTCAATTTTATAGTTCGTAGCCCCGGCATCCCCATGCCGGGGCATAGGGATGCCCCGGCTACCATAAGACAGAAATGCGCCTGTGTGGTGTGGATACCGTTTATTCCGATTCTCCGCCGTAATATACCCAGCGGGCCGAGGTCTTGAATAAAATCACGGTAAAGATGATGATGATGACGAACAATATCCAGGCCAGCGCCGATGCTTTACCCATCCGCAGGAAGTTGAAGGCGTTGCGGTACAGGTAAATGGCGTAGAATTCGGTGGCGTTGTTGGGGCCGCCGCCGGTTAACAGCCAGGGCAGGGTAAACTCCTGAAAGCCGTAAATAAAGCCCATAATCAGGTTGAACAGGATAACCGGCGTGGACATGGGGATAGTGATGTGCCAGAATTTATGCCAGGCGTTGGCTCCATCGACGGTGGCGGCTTCGTATAGAACACGGGGGACATCCTGAAGCGTTGCCAGGAAAATGACCATTGCGTTTCCCTGCGCCCACATGTAAATCAAAATGAGCGACGGCTTTGCCAGGGCCGGGCTGGACAGGAAAGGAATGGTCGGCAGGCCCAGCCCCTGGAGCAGGGAATTGACCGCGCCGAACTGGACATTCAGCAAAAACTGCCAGACCACCGCAGTGACGATGGTAGGGACGATAGCCGGAAAGAAAAAGATGGCCCGGAAAAAGGGACGGGCAACGATTTTGGTATTGAGCAGACTGGCCATCAGGAAAGCAGATACCACGCCCAGCGGCGCGCCCAGCAGAACGTAGTAGAGGGTGTTGTAGATAACCACGCCAAATTTGGGGTCGGTGGTAAACAGCTCAACGTAATTTTTGAAACCGACCGGAACCGGCTCTCTCAGCAGGTCGTACCGGGTAAAGCTGTAATACAGGGATGAAAGCAGAGGATAGACACGCCACAGCAGAAAGCCGGCCAGCCAGGGCGATACAAACAGCAGACCGGTGACCAGCCGGCGGCGCTCCGATTTGGACATCCGGTGGGGTGTGAAACGGGTCATACGGTACCTCGAATGAAGGCAATAGTTTTTTGTCGGGGGCGACCGTCTGGCAGGTGTATTTCAATTTTATGGTTCGTAGCCCCGGCATCCCCATGCCGGGGCATAGGGATGCCCCGGCTACCACAAAACTGAAATGCGCCTCCGTCTGGCCGCCCCCCTTTTACCGGCGGTTATCCGGCAAAACCGGCGGCCTTGTACTCTTCCACACACCGCTTCTGGAATTCAGCCGCGGCCGCGGCGGCGGTCATATTGTCGCGGTACACCTCTTCGCGCAGTTGGTTGTAGGTATCCTGGACAAAGGCGGTAATGGGGCATCGGGCCGGGCCGCGAATTTCGTCGGCCTCTTTGACGGACTTGAAGTACCATTCCAGCCCCGGATAGGCGGACGGGTCCGCGGATTCAATGAAGGGGATGTAGGCCGGAAGCCAGCCCACTTCCTTGAAGACCAGCTCCATCGCCGACTTAGTGTTCAGGAACTCGGCAAACTTAAAGGAGAGTGGAATATGCTTTGACTCTTTGAAGATAACCACATAGTGCCCGCCGGTCCCCTGCACCTTTACGCCCCGGCGATTTTCCGGCACCGGCGCCCAGGTGGCCCGGTTGTATTTGGCTACTTCCGGCTTCTGAATGGCGGTTTCGCCGGGATGCCAGTAGCCCTCGATAATCATGGCCTGGACTTCGGCATTGTAGGAACCGCCCCAGGTATCCTGCCCTTCCACGGAGCGCATTCCGGCGATGTTGTCCGGGCCGGCGATGCGGTAAAATTCGCCCATTACATCAAAGGCTTCGGCCATCATCTCGTTATCCAGGTTGAACTCGCCGGTTTCTTCATTGAACCACTCAAATCCCCAGGAGCGAGTGGCATAGAAGCCGTCCCCTACGGCCCCGCCTTCGGCATCGTAGGGGTCTAACCCAATCTGCAGAAGATTACCGGCATCATCAAATTTGGTCAGCTCCTTGTGCCACTCCAGGGCCTCCTGCCAGGTCACCGGCGGATTTTCCGGGTCCAGGCCGGCGGCCTCCACCATTCGGGTATTGTAGTTCAGGCCGTAGCGGACAAAGCATTCCAGGGCCGGAATACCGTACAGCTTCCCCTGGTACTTACCGGCTTCCCAGTTCCCTTCAATGAAATCTTCTTTTTTGATGATAGAACTACCGGCAACCAGTTCTTCCAGAGGGGCCAGCACGCCGCGAGCCATCAGGTCCAGGTACGGTGCTTCGGAGGTCATATCCGGCGGAGTGCCGGAGGCCACCGCGGTGAGCAGGGCTTCGGTTGCCACACTGGGCTTAAGCTCCACATTGACATCCCCCAGCAGTTCCTTGTACTCCGGCAGTTCCTTGAACTTGTCAAAGAAGGGGGTCAGCTCACCCCAGCCGACCCAGTACTGCAGGGTCACACCTTCTTTAGCCGGGGCCGCGGCCCCTCCCGGCGATTCGCCTTCTGCCGGCGCCGGTTGCGGCTGGGGGACCTGGGAACTGCACGCGGCCAGGAAACCGGCCGCGGCCAGCATGGTGCTTCGCCGCAAAAATTCACGTCGACTGATACCACGGGCTGATGGTTTGTTCATCTCTGTCCACTCCTTTGTAGCTGGTAAAATTTGCCGGTGGCCGGAATTTCCGGCTTGCCGCCGGTTTGACGAGACTCTACCGGCATGTTACGATAGCTTTGCAGATAACTATAAAACAAGGGCGGACTTTTTTCCAGGGCTTTATTTGGTCATAAAGCGGACATGAAGCGGACACAAATCAGTTTTGAAACCTTCAAAGACCATCTGGTGCAGGCGCTGACCCATCTGTACGACCCGGCCTTTCAGCCGTCGGAGGTGCTGGCGGCGCGGCTGGGAAGCCAGCCGGAAACTGTGCAGGGAGTTCTGCGACGGGCCATTATCAACCTGAAACCCGCGCCCGATACCCCGGCTTCGGCGCGAGGCTGGCGGGTGTACCAGGTGCTGGATTATCGTTATCTGCAAAGCCTTACCCAGGAAGAAGCCGCGTTCCGGCTGGGTATTTCCCCCCGCCATCTGCGCCGCGAACAACAGCAGGCGGTGGAGGTGCTGGCCCGCCGCCTATGGGAGCAGGACGAACCTCCGCCGCCAGCAGTTTTGCCGGAGAATGATAGTCAGACAGATGAATTGACCTGGCGTTCCCAGGTACGGGAAGACCTGGCCTCTCTGCAGGAGCACGCCCCAGGGGTGATTGCCGACCTGTCGGCGGTGGTGCAGGGGCTGGTTCCCCTGGCCCAACTGCTGGCCGGCCGCCACCAGCTTCGATTGGATGTCCGGCCTATCCCTGCCGGTTTGTTGACCAGCATTCACCCGACGCTCCTGCGCCAGATACTGCTGACAGCAATTGAGAAACAGGTCCAGTACACATCACCCGGCGGGCAAGTGGTGGTCACAGGCAGGCAACAGGCAAACCAGATTGCCTTGCAGATTATCGGCGAACCGGCATCCCCGTCGGGGCCGGTAACCAGCGAGTTCATTCACGAGACCCTTTCTACCCAGGGAGGTGTATTTACCACCCGGCTGGCGCAGAACCGGCTGGTTCTGCAGTTGGGATTACCTTCAGCGGAACGGATTCGGGTGCTGGTTGTGGACGACAATGTTGACCTGGTGCATTTTTACAAGCGGTACACGGCCCAAACTCGCTACGACATTGTGCATCTTTCGGAAGGGAGCCGGTTGTTTGAGCTGGTGCCCGAAGTACAGCCGCACATCATTGTACTGGACGTGATGCTTCCAGACATAGACGGCTGGGAACTGCTGACCCGCCTGTACGAACACCCCGATACCCGCGAAATTCCGGTGATTGTCTGTTCGGTGGTGCGCCGCGAGGAACTGGCCCTGGCCTTGGGGGCACGCCTGTACCTGCCCAAGCCGGTGCGCCGGCGAGCGTTTATTCAGGCCCTGGACCGGGTTCTGCTTCCGGATTGAGCAGAACCGCCGACAGCTCCAGCGCGGCCCGGAGCAGTTTTGGCCCGGAGATACCCCGCCCAAAGGCGGCAGACAGCAGAGAGGTATAGGCGGAACGAGCCGCCGAGTCTTCCGCCGAAATAATGATGACCGGTGGAATATCCTGCTGGTCGCTGTGCTGGTGCAGGGCAGACAAAACCTGCCAGCCGGTCATATCCGGCAGGGTGATGTCCAGAAGCATCAGGTCAAAATGACCGCGGCGCAGGGTGTCCAGGCCGGATTGCCCGCTTCCGGTCGTACTGACATCCAGCTCCGGATAGATGGTTTTCAGCATCCGGTACAGCAGTTTCTGCATGTCGACATCATCATCAATGACCAGAATCTGCCGGAGTGGGCGGTTCAGGGAGGCTGTAGCCTCTTTTAATGCCTCCAGCGTTACCGGCTTGGTCAGATGGTTCACTGCGCCGGCACGGCGGGCAATATCCAGGCGCGGGGGAAAAGCTGTGCCGATAACCGGCGTGTCGGGATGCCGGTGCATGAGACGTTCGGCAACTGGCTGGATGGCTTCGAGCGAGTCTCCGTTGACCAGCACCGCGTGCGCCGGATAACCTTTTAAGGCCGTATCAATTTCACCTACATTAGAGGTTCGGACAATCTCTACCGTATCGGTGTACGGTTCCAGCAGGGGCAAAAGCCCTTCGTTTTGGTCGTACACCACTATCCGGTGCTTGTAGGGGGATTGGGGCAGATGGGGTCTGTGAGGGCGTTCGTACCAGAGCCAGTTTTCACTGAGCCAGCGGGCCGGTCCGGCACTGGGGGGCGTGGTCGGCGAGATAGGAAGCTTAAAGGCAAAAGTGCTTCCCACACCCGGCTCGCTTTCCACCCAAATTTCCCCCTGATGCCGCTCGATAAACTGTTTGCTGATGCTCAATCCCAGCCCGCTTCCACCTCTTCCCTGCCGTTGACCATTGGCACTCTGGTAAAAGGGGTCAAAGATTTTACCGGCGTCTTCGGCGTTAATACCAGGGCCGGTATCGGTAATGCTGACCTGCACATAACGGCCTTCTGTTCTGGCCTGAACGGTAATGCCGCCAGAATCGGTATACCGGGCGGCATTGCTGAGCAGGTTCAGGATGACCTGCCGGATGCGCGTCCGGTCGCAGTAGACGGGGGGCAGGTCGGCGGCAAGGTCAAGGGTAAGGGTGAGAGATTTCTTTTCCATCAGCGGATGAACGACGGTCAGGGCATTGTTAATCTCCTGCGGCAGGTCAACCCACTCGCGGTGCAGTACCAGGCGACCGGTTTCGGTCTGGCTCAGGTCGAGAATATCGTTAATCATGCTGGAAAGGTGGTCGCAGTTGCGGCGAACAATTTCCAGGTCTTCCAGCAAGGCAGGGGGGAGTGGCTGGTCGTATACGTCGGGGGTTTCGGTCAGCACGTCTACAATGCCGATTATCATGTTCAGCGGGGTGCGCAGTTCATGACTGACCTTGGCCACGAAGGCGGTTTTGGCCTGTTGGGCTTCCTCAGCAATCATCTGCAGGGTTTCCAACCGTTCACTGAGCAATGTTAACTGCCGGTTTGCCAGTGAAAGGTCTTCCAGAGTTTGAACCAGCTCCGCCTTTTGGTTGCGGGCTTCTTCCAGAGCTTGCCGGGCATTCAGGAAGTAATTCCGGAACCATTCGCTCATCCGGTAGCGGGGGCGATAGATAGCGGTCATAAGTCCGGCCATACTCCAGATAGACAGCCCGGCCAGTGCAGTGGTGGTAACATCGGGAGGGGCGGGAGAAAAACGGGCCAGGAAGAGAAGCAGGGTTTGCAGGCCGGCTGTTATCCAGGCGGCCCGCAGTCCTATGAGGAGGGCGGCCAGGGCGGTGGGCAGACCCAGCAGGCTCAGGTACTCCGGCCCGTTAAGCCGGAATACACCCAATCCCACCAGCACCGATAACCCTACCGCGGCGGTCCAGCGGCTGACATTCGGTGACCAGCGGTCTGCCAGCCAGACAAGCACGGCCAGCCCGTAAAAAAACAGA
>RFJV01000217.1 GCA_003694775.1 Chloroflexota bacterium
CTAAACTCTCTAACTCCCCAACTCACCAACTAACAAACTCCCCAACTGTATTCAAGGAGCCTTCACCATGCCCGACCTTTCCAGCTATTCTCCAGGTGTTCAGGCCTACATCCGCCGCGGCGAAGCCCTGAACGAAGCTCTGGCGGCTCGTCGAGCCGCGATGCGGCAGAAAAAGTTCGATACCATCGCCGTTCACGGGGTGTATGATGCGGACGCGGCCCTGGCAAACCAGGGCAGTATCATCGAGCCGGTCTACCTGAGTACGGCCCAGCATTTTGAAAACAGCGACCACCTGGAGGCCGCCCTGGCCTACCTGATGCCCTCCTGGACCTACACCCGCATCGCCAACCCCACCCAGACCTACCTGGAAGAGACCCTGGCCCTGCTGGAAGGATACGGCTGCAAAGGCAACGTCAGCGCGCTGGCAACCGGTTCCGGTATGTCGGCCATATTTCTGGCAACCCAGCCGTTTCTCAGCCAGGAGACCGGCCACCAGATGAACATTGTTGCCAGCGCCCGCTGTTACGGCGGCACGTTTATGCTGTTCCACCAGCGGTACGGCGTGGAGCGGGGCGTCGAAGTCCGCTGGGTGCGCGACCCCCTCAACCTGGACGAATGGGCCGCCCACATCGACGCCAATACCCGCTTTGTCTACGGCGAAATGCCCAGCAATCCCGGCCTGTCGGTGTTCGACATCGCCGCGGTGGCCAATCTGGCCCACCAGCACAGCCTGCCGCTGATTGTCGACTCCACTGTAGCCACACCGGCCCTGATGCGCCCTCTCCAGCACGGCGCAGACATCGTGGTCCATTCGCTGAGCAAGAGTATGACCAGCACCGGCATGGCCATTGCCGGGGCGGTCATTGCCCGGCACAACATCCCCAGCCGGGTTGGCCCCGACGAAATGCGCCAGAACTTTGCCCTGTATGTCAAACTTCTGCCCTACCGCGACCACGGACCGGGTCTCAGCCCCTTCAGTGCTATGATGACCCTCAACGACCTGCGCACCCTGCGCAGTCGGATGGACCTGGTCAGCCGAAACAGCATGCAGGTGGCCCAATTTCTGGCCGACCACCCGCAGGTAGAGCAGGTTTTCTACCCCGGCCTGCCCGCGGCAGAAGGCCACAACGTGGCCCGGCAGTATATGTGGCTGGTCGATGGAGAGGATGATTACGGGGAACCGGTCAACCGGTACGGGCATCTGCTCGGCTTTACGGTCAAGGGGGGACCGTCCGCGGCCCGCCGGGTATACGACCGGCTACAGCTCATCTTCCGGGCTACCGACCTGGGCCGCATCAAGAGCGTTGCCACCATCCCGGCGATTTCCACCCACCAACAGCAGGGGGAAGAAGGCCGGGCGCTGGGCGCAGTGCCGCCCCATCTCATCCGGCTCAACGTGGGGGCAGAGCACCCCGCCGACATCATCGCCGACCTGGACCAGGCGTTGGAGGTGTAGCCGGCAATGGCAGAAGAGCCCCCCCCTGTCCTGGACCCCATCGACCGGGCCATTCTGGAACTGCTTCAGGCCAACGGGCGCATCAGCAATGCCGAACTGGCCCAGCAAATTGAACTGTCGCCGTCGGCCACACTGAACCGGATCCGGCGGCTGGAAGAGCGGGGATTAATCCGCGGCTATACCGCTCTGCTGGACCGGGAAAAGCTGGGGTACGACATGCTCTGCTTTGTGCAGTTGACCCTGCAGGTGCACCAGCCGGAGCAGGTCGAAACAATCCGGCAGGCCATTGAGCAGATGCCGGAAGTGCTGGAATGCTACCACGTGACCGGAGATTATGACTACCTGCTCAAGGTGGTCATCAAGAACCGCAAAGACCTGGAGCGTTTTGTCCTTACCCGGCTGACCCCCATCCCCGGCGTGGCCCGCATCTATACCAGCCTGGTGCTGAACGAGGTCAAATCCAGCACCGTTCTGCCGCTGGACTGAAGACGAGGCGTAGTTTAACACTGTGGAGCAACGTCGGCTGGAACGCGGTGTTAGCCTGCGCCTCCAGAATCACCAGTCCGTCGTTGTTGACGCCATAAGATTGCGAGAGGTACCAGTCCCAAGCAAATCCCCATAATAGAACCGCCGCATAGAAATATGGTGAGCCTATCAAAGCCTGTATAGTAACGCCACCACCATACAGAACCATCTTCTAACACGACAAAATGTACTTCATCGGCAAACCACTCCCAATTCCAAAACATTGTGCCACAGTCTACTGGCTTCGCAGGAAGAGCACCTAAATATGAGGTGAAAGCGGCAGTGGGTATTATTTCACAACTTCCTCCTTCTGCATACCGTTCCGATTCGGGAATGTCCACTTTGACCCATCTATTTTGCTTTGCGGAATACCGATAAAATTCACCCGAGGTTGTTGTTATCTCAACTTCAACAGTCTTCTCCCCCCAATCAGGATTCAATCCTACAATTCTGACTGCTCTGTCGGGTGGGACTCCCAGAGAAGTCCATTTAGCAAACTTGCCAGCGGTGTATTCCCTAAAAAGCCTTAAGCCGGCAAAAAAACCACCTATGCCCAGGCTGCACGTGATAAGAATAACAACCAGAAAGATTAGAGTGATTTTTCTTTTAGGGCTCATCTGCTGCAATAACTTCAGGCACAAATGCTTCTGTGCGGCCTAACGGTTTGCCTCACCTGCGCCGCGGAACGCAGTGGAGCATGGTTAGCTCCCGTACCTTTTTTCTGTTTCCTCTAAAAGCCTAAGCTGAGATGTAGTAAGGTCTGAAGAATAGGGTCTCTCTTCTTCGCGGTCGAGTCTTTCTATTGCCTTTTCATAATACTCCGGTACAATCTCGAAACCAATGAAATGTCTTTTTAGTCGTTTGGCCGCAACAGCTGTTGTCCCACTTCCCATGAATGGATCAAGGACTACTTGCCCCTCTTTGGTAGTGAGCTTAATAAGAAATTCAATCAGTTTGATTGGCTTTTGTGCTTCGTGAATCCGTGGCTCATCTTTTTGGAAACCAAACTCTAAAAGATTAGTGGGATTGGAACCGTTTATTTGGCATTCTGCAATATTTATAGCCCCTACTCCATGCTCAAGAACATTATCAGCTATCGTACCCCCAATCCTGTACGGTTTAATAAACCATGCGATAGGCTCATAAATTGGAGCAAGGTTCCCCAGTCGCCATCCTCGCCAAGTCTCCGCTGCATCCTTAAGACCACGCCGCTCAAAAACTATACTGACTCGTTGTGCTCTGTGGTGAGCCGAATGCTTTTTCCAGGCAAGAATATCTTTGAGTAAGAAACCACTATCTTCGAAGGCGTTAATGACATGGTGTATGGTTCGGCGAGCCCCAAACACAAACAGTGAAGCACCGCTTTTCATCTTTGGCCAAATCATCAGAGACCACGACTTGCACCACGCTTCGTATTCTCTTCCTATGTTCCTGTCCGCTTGCGTCCAACCATTGATTGGCTTGCCACGTCTCTTAAAAGCTGACTTACCTACCTGAGCTGGTGACTGTCCAAGTAGTGCTGAATTCGTATTGTTGTGTAAGACATCCCAGTCATCAAGATTGATTCCATATGGTATATCGGAGAGGAACAAATCTATGCTGTTGTTTCCCAGCAAGGGTAAATGCGCCCTGCAATCTGCGAGAGTAATCCTGTCAAGATAGTTCTCATTCATTATCTTCACCCAATTTCCAAGAGACCGTTATCTGCAACAGATTGAACAGCTCGGATTCGATTTTCGATTCTTCTCCACTTGATAACTTCTTGAATCGCTTCGTCTCGAGAGAGGCTCATAATGCGTTCTCTCTCCGAAGCGAGAAATTGAAGTGCTTCATCCCGAGCCAGGCGAATCGACTCTACCGAAGCTATTTTTTCTTCGCGCCAAATGTCGCTAACACGCCCATCGAAGTCTAGAAAACTCCTATTCACTGCTTGCCAGTATGCAACTGCACTCTTTGACGGATTCATCGCTTCTACTGTTTTGAACACATTGTGCAAGAGTGCGGTAGCGCGATTCTCTCCAGCAAGTTTCGTGTATCTCACTAAAACAGCGAGGTGTGTATAAGTACAAATGCAAACAGAACGCGCAACCGCTTGTTGGTAGATTTGACTTGTTCGGGATGGGAGTTGATATACCGGACAAACAATCATTGCAAACGGTTTACCATGCTTCCAGTTGTCCATTGCTTGGACCTTGAAATCTTTCTGATTTTTAGCAGTTCGGCTCAACCTAAAAGCCTTGGCGTCTGCCACAAAACTAAACTCATTGCAGACACATTCTACATCGGCAACATCGACACGTTCTTTCAAAACAAGGCTTGTACAACCGAACGATTTATATGCTTCATGTATAACAACATCTGTGTATTTGGAGTAAAGTTTTTCTTCGCTACTATCATGACTATATTTTTCCGGTATCGCCCCACACATCCGTAGGTGGCTAAGCAAAGCCGTTATCCCATCTCTTTCTATCTCTTGGGATATCTCCTTTTCGACTCGCTCAGCATCGACACCGAAATTGCCACTCAATCGGCTTATCTCATCAATCCAGTATTTGCGTCTCGCAATATCCTGTTCTGTTATTACCATCAAGTTCATAGGCCTCCGATGCCTTGCACATTGTTATTGTAACACGAGGAGCTAACAACGGATAGAAACGCCTCTTCCCGAGGCAATGATTTCTATTTCCCGGATTTCTCCCAGGATGTTAAATCTTGGTCCCATCCCTTGTATCCCGCGTAGACTCCCTGACAGGAACCGCTAACAGGCCGTAGTTAGCGGGGATACCCCCATTATGAGCCACCAGTTCCCCCTGAAGTACACCTGGCCCCAGGCCCGTCAGCCGGGTGTCGAGCACCTGATTGCGCAGGTTCACCTCCGGCCCGGTCTGGACGACCACCCGCAGATAGTTGCCGGTCAGTCCGCTCCACTGGCGGCCAAAGCCAAACGGCTCAAAACTTTCCCACAGCACCGGCAGGGTCCGGCCTACAAAGCGGCGGCGGAAGTTCTGCTCCAGCCGGGCGTTCAGCTCGTGCATCTTCCGGCTACGCGCCTGCACCACCGCATCGGGGACCTGGCCCGACATAGCCGCGGCGGCAGTGCCTTCGCGGCGCGAGTAGCGGAAAATGTGGAGCTTGGAAAAGGCCATCTGCTCCACAAAGGCCAGCGACTCGGCAAAATCGGCGTCGGTTTCGCCCGGAAACCCGACGATGATGTCGGTGGAGATAGCCACATCGGGGATGGCGGCGCGGGCCGTTTCTACCAGGCGGGCAAACTCGGCCTGGCTGGTGCGGCGGGCCATTCGCCGCAGAACCGCGTCGGAGCCGCTCTGCAAAGGCAGGTGCAGGTGGGGCAAAAGCCGTTCATTCTGCCACAGGGCAAAAAAGGACTCGTCCAAATCCCACGGCTCCAGCGATGACAGCCGCAAGCGGGGTAGGTCGGTTTGGGCCAGTACGGCCTGCACCAGGTGGACCAGTCCCTGCGGGTCGCCCCAATCATGCCCGTAAGAGCCAAGATGTACCCCGCTGAGCACCGCCTCCTGGTAGCCCAGGCTGACCAGCCGGTTCACCTCCGCCACCACCTCGGCGATGGGCCGGCTCCGGCCTGCGCCGCGGGCAATGGTGACAATGCAGAAGGTACAGCGGTTGTCGCACCCGTCCTGCACCTTGATAAAGGCCCGTGTGTGCCCCTCCCCCTCCCCGACCGGCGGTGCGTACGGCGACGCGTCTACCGCGGGCAGAGGGTCGGCATCGCGCAGGAGGCCGGCCCCGGCCAGCAAGTCGGGCAAATCATCCTTGCGGTCATTGCCCACCACCATGTCGACGCCCAACGCCTGCACCTCTGCGGGAGAGAGTTCGGCGTAGCATCCGGTGACCACCACCGCCGCCTTGGGGTTGGCCCGGCGCAGTTGCCGGATGACCTGCCGGGACTTGCGGGCGGCAATGTGCGTGACCGCGCAGGTGTTGAAGATGTACAGGTCGGCCACGTCGCCGGGGCCAACGATTCGATGGCCCGCCGAGGCCAGCCGGCGGGCCATTTCTTCAATTTCGCTGATGTTCAGTCGACAGCCAATAGAATCAAGTCGAATTCGCATTATCTCTGTCTTCGCGCCTCGTATTCTCCAAACTGGGCTGGGGAAATAATATCGATTTCTTTGTATTTTTTCAAACTCAGCAAATCTTTATCCCCGGTGACGATACAGGCAGCACTGCCGGCCAGCGCCGTACCCAAAATGAAATCATCATCAGGGTCACGACAAACAGGGTTTTCGAGTTCAGCAGGTACTGCCATTTTGACCTTGAGCATCAACAGCTCAAGTGCTTCGTTAACTTCGCCTGGGGAATATTTGAATTTTCTAACCAGATGGCGTCGAAATTCTGCCAGGATAAACTCCGAGACAATCAGAGTATGATGTCGAAGACAATGTTCCAGCAAATCACTGCATACTCCCTGCGTGATAAAAGCGGCAATCAAGACGTTTGTATCCAAGACCACTCTCATGAGATTTGGTCAAAAATATCCTCTTCGCTATAGATACCTTGAGCTTGCGCTTTTGCAATCATCCGCTGGCGAAGCAAACGAAGCTGACGGAAAAATAAATACTCCTCGATTGCCGCATTTATCAGTTCATCAACCGGGATACCTTCTTGTTCGGTAATTGTCTCCAGGATAGATTTTACTCTGCCCGGCAAGGTAATTGTCACCGTATCCGCCATAGAAATCTCCTATCTTACATCCATCCGGCTCATGGACCAGTCCGGGCCGACGCCGGCATTGGGGATGATTTCCTGCTGGTTGGCCCCGTTGCCGCTCATCTTCCAGATACCCCAGCTTCCGGTGCGGGCACTGCGGAAGATGATGTCTCCGCTGGGCGTCCAGACCGGCAGGGTGTCCGGGCCGGGCGCGTCGGTGAGACGGCGCACGTTGGAGCCGTCTACGTTCACCAGGTAGATGTCTACATTGCCGTCCACTTCCCGGCTGAAGGCGATGACCCGACCATTGGGCGACCAGGCCGGGAAGGAGTCGGAGCCGTTGTCGGTCAGCAAGCGGTGGCCGGTGTCGTCCCGGTTGGAAATCCACAGCCCGGTCTTCCCATCCCGTCCGGAGCGGTAGACAATCTGCTGGCTGTCCGGCGACCAGTCCGCCTGTTCACCCAGAATTTCATAGCGGAACTGCTGGTTGTCCGCCGTACCCAGGAAGTAGATGCGGTAATCACCGCCGGGTTTGGCGTCGAAGGCCACCATTGTCCCGTCCGGGGAGACGTTGGCCCACCGGGCCGACCCTTGCTTCCAGTCCAGTCCCTGGAACAACTGCGCTTCCTCGATGCCGGGCAGGGAGGCCGCATTGACCAGGGCCACAATGCCGTTGCTGATACCGTCGAACACGAACTCGCGGCCATCATCCAGCCGCTGGCGGTCGATGCCTTCCTCGCCGTAGAAGAAAATCATCTGCCCGTCGGGAGTCCAGGATGGCCCGGCGGCCCGGTGCAGAAGGAAGTGCTCATTTCTGCCGTTGGTATCGGCCACGTACATATTGTGCTGGCCTCCGTCCCACTTGGTATAGACCAGTTTGTACACCCCGCCACCGGACGGTTTGGGGGTCGGCGTGGCGGTGGGTTCAGGGGAGGGGGTCGGCGTGGCGGTGGTCTGAGCCACAGGTGTGGCTGTGACCGCGGCCTGAGCGGCCTCGATGGTGAAACTGCCGGAGGCCAGCAGTTCGCCTTCCACGTAAATTTCCAGCTTCCACTCACCAGCCGGTAAGGGACCACCGCCGGCATCCAGGAAGTAGTCAAAGCGTCCCTCTTCCGGGTCGGTCCAATCTGCGGCGTTGCGCAGAACCTCCTCGCCGTTGAGATACCAGACGCGCTCCCAGGTGTAGTCTTTGGACATCCCCCGGTAGTCGAACAGGGCGTGTATCCGGGTAATCCCCTCTTCAAACGTGTCCGACGGGTCGATGGGTTCAAAATCATCCGTAGCCCCAACCGCAAAGGTGATGGGGCCAATTTCCGGTGCGGCCATCGCCTCTTCGGTGGCTGGCGGTTCGGTGGGTTCCGGGGTGGAGGTCGGCGGCTCGGACGTTGGTTCAACCGGCTCCTCGGTGACAACCACTACCGCCTCCGATGTTGCCGGCGAGCCGGATTCGGTGCCGGTCAGGCTGGTCAGGGTATCTGTGCCGCCCAGAAAATAATAATACATCCCCCCGACTACACCCAACACCAGACAGAGCAGAACAGCACACCCAATTCCGCCAAACAGCAAGAGTTTGTTCCGTGACTTCGGCGGTTCGCCAGCCGGCTGGGGTGGCTGGGTAGATACAATCGTTTGGTCATAATCGCTCATAGTTCACTCCCCCTCGGTAAAGTAGTAAAGTGGTAAGGAGTAGAGAGCAAGGAGTAAACTCCCAAACTCTCAAACTCGCCAACTCATTTCCATAAAAATAGCATATCATTGAGTAGGGGCGGTGTCAAGTAAGAGAATGGTTAGGCTTGCGGAGGGTCTGTCCAAAATTTTTGGACAGACAGGGGGGTGCGGGGGGATTCCCCCTCGCGAAGCATCCAGCTCTGCTGGGCGAATCCCCCCAGGTTTGTCCA
>RFJV01000218.1 GCA_003694775.1 Chloroflexota bacterium
CCTTGGGGAGCAGGCCGCCATCGGAGATACGCGCTACAGCAGGGGCTGTACGATTTTTTCCAACTGCTCGTAGGTGATAGCTCCGGAGTGGATGTACTGGATGACGCCGTTGCGGTCGATGATGAAGCTGGTCGGCAAACCCCGGACCCGGTATATTGTGCCGACCTGCCCGCGGGTGTCGAGCACCACCGGAAAAGTGAAGCCATTGGCCTGGATGAAGCTCTTGACCGTGGCCGCGTCTTCCTGGCTGTTGACTGCCAGCACCACAAAACCCCGGTCCTTATAGTCCTCGTAAAAGGCGTTGAGCGCCGGCATCTCGGCTTTGCAGGGCGGGCACCAGGTGGCCCAATGGTTGACCAGAATGACCTTACCGGCATAATCATTCAGGCTGACAGACTGTCCGTCCGGCGAATACAGGGTGAAGTCCGGTGCCGTCTGATGCTGGCCGGCAGGATTGGCCACCGACGCGCTGGCCGACCGGCTCCCTGTTTGCTGGCCCAGCCAGAACAGCGCGGCCACCCCGCCCACAATCAGCGCCAGGGCAATCGCCAGATTAAGATACAGCCATTTCTTCTGAACCGGGGCGGATTGAATCTGCCGTTTGTGGTATGTCTGAACCCTTCGTTTTCTGCTCATCGCGGTTTACCTCGGTGCTGGTTTTCCTGGTTTAGTGGCGGTGGTGGGGTTGATGAACCAGCCGCAGGTCATTTTCCAGGGTGCTGTTTAGAAACGCGGCCAATGCTTTATTGATGTCTCGTTCCCGGGTGAGGATGGCTTGCAGACCGGCTTGCTGAATGGCGTAATAGGCCGGCTGGCCCATACCGCCGGCAATCATCACCTGGCAGTCGGCAGCGGGGGCCAGCATCCCCCGATGTCCGTGACCGTTGTGATTGTGTTCATGGTCGTGGTGATGGCCGGACGCGGTATGGTGAGGTTTGGCACGCTTTTCTCTGCCGATTTCCACCCCATTATCGTCCAGAGAAATTACCAGATAGTACTGCGCCCGGCCAAAGTGAGGATAGATGGTCGTCCCGTCGTTTGTGGGGAAAGCAACCTTCATCATTATCGCCCTCCGTTTCATCACGTTGAACAGTAAAGGGGCAGGGTCGCCCCTGCCCCGCTCTGTTTATTCCTTCAGACGTGCCAGCACGTCGCCTTCATCCATGATGATGTAATCGACGCCGTCGAGCTGAATCTGGTTGCCGGTGTACTTGGCAAACAGCACCCGGTCCCCCACCGACAGGTCGGTCATCATTTCTTCTTCGTCGCCAACGGCTTCCACAATGCCCTGTTGAGGTTTTTCTTTGGCCGTTTCCGGCAGAATGATACCGCTTTTGGTGGTGGTTTCCTGTTCAATCGGTCGAATCAGTACTCGTGCTCCCAGTGGTTCAATAGTCATCGTTGCATCTCCTTTGGTGATGGATTTTATGCGTTTCGGATTCCAAGCAGTTCGTTGATTTTGGGTTTGTCAAAACCGACGATAATTTTTCCGCCGATGTCAATCACCGGCACCCCCATCTGCCCGCTCCGGCGAACCATGTCGCGGGCCGCGGCCGGGTCCCGGCTGACATCCACATCCCGAAAGCGGATGTTGTGCTGGCGGAAATATTTTTTGGCCGCGTTGCAGAACGAGCAGGTCGGTGTGGTAAAGATGATGACCCGCGGCTGTTTTTTCTGCTGGCGGGTTTTGGTTTTGGCTGTTCCTTCTCTGGGCATACAACCTCCTGATAGCTGGATTTCTGCTTCTTTAGATGCCTCTCACCGGAAAAGGTTACAAAAAACGGGGTGAGGTCCCAAGACCTTCACCCCGTGGACAGGCCGGATGCACCGCCTTCAACAGATACGCGGCAACTGCTCCCCGCTCATCATATCGACCACCCGCGAGCCGCCGATGCGGCTTCGCAGGAACACCCGGCCCGGATGCTCCTCCACCACCTCGCCGATGATAGCCGCCTCCCGGCCCAGGGGATGGTCTTTCATCGCCGCCAGCACCGCGTCTGCGGCCTCGCGGGCCACAATGACCAGCATTTTGCCCTCGTTGGCCACGTACAGCGGGTCCAGGCCCAGAATCTCGCACGCGCCCCGAACCGCGTCCCAGATGGGAATGTTGGCCTCCACCAGCCGGATGCCGACCTGCGCCTGCGCGGCAATTTCGTTGAGCGCGCTGGCCAGACCGCCGCGGGTCGGGTCGCGCAGGGTGTGCACCTGTTCGCCGGCGGTTTCCAGCACGCGGGCGGTCAGGTCAACCAGCGAGGCGGTGTCGCTTTCCAGGGTGGTCTCAAACTCCAGCCCCTCCCGCACCGACATAATAGCAATGCCGTGCACAGCAATGGCCCCGTTGATGAGCACCACGTCGCCGGGGCGGGCCAGTTTGGGCGACACGCGCACGCCGTCGGGAATCAGCCCGATGCCGCTGGTATTGATGTATACTCCGTCCCCCTTGCCCCGGTTGACCACCTTGGTGTCGCCGGTAACGATGGACACGCCCGCGTTGGCCGCCGCGGCCTGCATCGACTTCACCACCCGCCACAGGTCATCCATCGGCAGACCCTCCTCCAGCACCAGCCCCGCGGACAGGGCGATGGGCCGCGCCCCGCACATCGCCAGGTCGTTCACCGTGCCGTGCACCGCCAGCGAGCCGATGTCGCCGCCGGGAAAGAAGATGGGGCTGATAACGAAGCTGTCGGTGGAAAAGGCCAGCCGCGCCCCACCGACTTCCAGCACCGCGCCGTCGTGCAGGGCCTCCAGCGCCGGATTGTCGAAGGCCGGCACAAACATCCGGTCGATGAGCATCTGCGTCAGCCGGCCCCCGCCGCCGTGGGCCATCAGCACGTGGGGATACTCGTTGATGGGGATGGGACATTGGGCGCCAAAAAGGTTTAATTCATTCATTCGGGTACTCCCAGTTAAAATTGTGAATTGTGAATGGGGAATGAGGAATGGTCAACGGGCTGTTCTGCTGGTTTTGATACTGGCGTTGATGATTCTGCATAGTTCGTCATTCTCACCCAGAAGCGGGCCGAGTTGTTTTTCGGTCATCAATTCGCTGTACAGGATGATTTTCAACCATACTCTCGTCTCGTTCAATTCTTTGAGGCAGATTCTTAACTTGTGGACAAAATCCTTCCGGCTCTCCGCACCGCGGGCTTCGGCGTAGTGCGCCGCGGGGGCTGTTCCACTTCGCAGGATTTGACCGGCCAGATGCGAGCCGCTTTGTGTTTGCGGTAGATGATTGCAGACTTTGATTATCCGAACGGCAAACCTGACAAGCCGTTCTTCAATATCATCGCCTTTAGCCATTCTTCCTTTCCATCATTAACCATTCACTGTTAGATAATTCACAATTCACCATTATTTTCGTCCGTATTGATAGTAGGCCGCGCAGGCCCCTTCGGCGGAGACCATCGGCGCGCCGACGGGGTGCTCCGGCGTGCACTCCGTGCCGAAGACCGGGCACTGGTGCGGCTTTTTCAACCCCTGCATAATCTCCCCGGCAATGCACACCGGCGACTCTTCTGCCGTGATGCCGGTCACCTCGAACCGCTGGGCCGCGTCGAACTCGGCGAATTCCGGGCGCAGGCAATAACCGCTGTTGGGAATCAGGCCAATGCCCCGCCACTGCCGGTCGCAGACCTGGAAAACCTGCTTGACCAGCTTCTGCGCCGGCACATTGCCCTCGCGGGTCACCGCTCGGACGTACTGGTTCTCCAGCTCGGCCCGGCCTTCTTCCAGCGCCTTGACGGTCATATAAATCCCTTGCAGAAGGTCCAGCGGCTCAAAGCCGGTCACCACAATGGGCACGCGGTACTTTTCTACAATCGGTTCGTACTCCCAGTAGCCCATCACCGCGCAGACGTGGCCCGCGGCCAGAAAGCCCTGCACCAGGTTGTGCGGCGAGCCGAGAATGGCTTCCATCGCTGGCGGGACGAGCACGTGGGAGCAGAGAATGGAAAAATTTTTCAGCCCCATCTGCCGGGCCTGCCACACGGCCATCGCATTGGCCGGCGCGGTGGTTTCAAACCCCACCGCAAAAAAGACCACCTCCCGGTCGGGGTGCTTCTGGGCCAGCTTCACCGCGTCCAGCGGCGAGTAGACCATCCGCACATCGCCGCCCTGCGCCTTGACGCTGAGCAGGTCGGTTTCGGAGCCGGGCACGCGCAGCATGTCGCCAAAAGAGGTAAAGATGACCTCCGGACGGCGGGCAATGGCCAGAGCCTTGTCTATCAGCTCCAGCGGCGTCACGCACACCGGACAGCCCGGCCCGTGCACCAGGGTTATCTCCTCCGGCAGAAGCCGGTCGATGCCGAATTTGATGATGGTGTGGGTTTGCCCGCCGCAAATTTCCATCAGCGTCCACGGGCGGGTAACGGTTTTCTGGATGGCCTGTACAAACTTTCTGGTGTCGGCCTCGCTGCGGTATTCGTCGATAAATTTCATAGCACCCCCCTATTCCGGCTGGTCAATATCCAGCTCGGCCAGTTCTTCCATCTCCTTCAGGTACTCAAATACCTGATGTGCCTCCTCCTCGTCAATTTTGCTGATAGCAAAGCCGACGTGCACCACCACGTAATCACCCACCTGAACATCGGGCGTGTACGCCAGGCACACCTCCTTGACAATGCCGGAGAAATCGACTTTACCCATCGTCATTCCCAGCGGATTTTCCTGAATTTCGACCACTTTACCCGGTACGCCTAGACACATAATTATCTCCTTTCGATAGTGCGATAGGGTGATAGTGCGATAG
>RFJV01000219.1 GCA_003694775.1 Chloroflexota bacterium
CCAACCATGCACGCCAAAATCACCCTCTTACCCGGCGACGGCATCGGCCCGGAGGTAGTGGCCGAAGCCGTCAAAGTTCTCAAGGCTGTGGGCCAGAAATTCGGCCACACCTTTGAATTCACCGAAGCCCTGGCCGGCGGCATCGCCATCGACCAGACCGGCACCCCCCTGCCCGATGAGTCGCTGGACGCCTGCCGCCAGGCCGACGCGGTTCTGCTGGGCGCGGTCGGCGGCCCCAAGTGGAGCGACCCCGCGGCCAAAGTCCGCCCGGAACAGGGCCTCCTGCGCCTGCGCAAGGAGCTGGGGCTGTTTGCCAACATCCGCCCCGTAAAAATGTATCCCGCCCTGGCCGATGCCTCTACCCTGAAGCGCGAGGTGGTGCAGAACGTAGACCTGCTCATCGTGCGCGAACTGACCGGCGGCCTCTACTTTGGACAGCCCCAGGGCAGGCAGGACACCCCCCAGGGACGGGCCGCGGTTGATACTATGTACTACACCGAGGCTGAAATTGAACGGCTGATGCGGGTCGCCTTTGACCTGGCCCGTCTGCGGCGGAAAAAGGTGACCTCGGTGGATAAAGCCAACGTGCTGGCCTCCAGCCGGCTGTGGCGCGAAGTGGCCCACGAAGTGGCCCGCGACTACCCGGACGTGGCCTACGAAGATATTCTGGTGGACGCCTGCGCCATGTACCTCATCCGCCGGCCCGCAGACTTCGATGTGGTTGCCACCGAAAATATGTTTGGCGACATCCTCAGCGACGAAGCCAGCATGCTCACCGGCTCGATGGGGATGCTTCCCTCGGCCTCGCTGGCCGACACGCTGAACACATCCGGCGGCAAATTTGGACTATACGAACCTATCCACGGCTCCGCGCCGGATATTGCCGGTCAGGGCATTGCCAACCCCCTGGCGACCATCCTCAGCGCGGCAATGATGCTCCGCACCAGCTTTGGCCTGACCCGCGAAGCCGACGCGGTCGAAGCCGCGGTGGAAGCTGTGCTCAACGCCGGCTACCGCACCCCGGACCTGGCAAAGCCGGGCGAGCCAACGGTCGGGACGGTGGAAATGGGCGACCGGGTGGTGGAAAAATTATGAATTTTGAAGGGTGAATTTTGAACGGTTGGTTGGGGCGAATCTCCCAATCTCCAACCCCTAATCTCCAATCACCGCGCTCACGGCCTCAACCAGCAACCCCACAATCTCATCGAGCTGGTCATCGGTCACAATGAACGGCGGAGCGACCATCACCTGGTCGCCGTTGACGCCATCGGCGTTGCCGCTGGAGGGGTAAACAATCAGCCCCCGCTCAAACGCGGCATCGCCGATTTTTTTTGCCACGCCCCGCGCCGCAGGGAACGGTGTTTTGCCGTCCCGGTCGGCGACAAACTCCAGCCCCCACATCAGGCCGCGCCCGCGGATATCGCCCACGTGGGGATGGTCGCCCAGAGCGGCATGCAGTTTCTGCCCCAGCTTTTCCCCCTGCCGCCGCGCCGCATCGACCAGGTTGTGCTTCTGCAGGTACTTCAGCACCGCCAGTCCGGTAGCCGCGGCCACGGCATGGTGGGAAAACGTGCCGCCGTGGACAAAATCACCGCGAGCAGTGCGGATAGTTTGCACATCTGCGGTTTTTACCGCCGTAATCGACAGCGGAAAATAACCGCCGCCGGCCCCCTTTGCCATCGTGACCACGTCCGGCTGAACCCCCCAGTGATGCATCCCGAACCACCTGCCGGTACGGCCAAAACCGGTCATCACCTCGTCGGCAATCAACAGCAGGCCGTAATGGTCGCAAATCTGGCGCACCAGCGGCCAGTACTCGTTGGGCGGAACTGCCGCGGCCAGACTGGCCCCGCTGACAGGTTCAGCGATAAACGCGGCCACGGTCTCCCGGCCGTTGATTTTGACCGCCTCCTCCAGAGCATGGGCACAGGCCAGCCCGCAGGCCGGGTATTTTGCCCCAAACGGACAGCGGTAGCAGTAAGGCGGCGGGATATGGGGCATATCTGCCATCATCGGCTGGAACAACTGCCGCAGACCGGGCCGCCCGCTGACCGCCAGCGCGCCCAGCGTGGTCCCGTGGTAGCTGTGCCAGCGGGCAATTACCCGGTAGCGTCCCGGCTCGCCCCGGTCGACCTGCACCTGCCGGGCAAATTTAACCGCCGTCTCCACCGCCTCCGAGCCGCTTGCCAGAAAAAAGAAGCGGGGATTGTCCAGAGGGACAATTTCCGCCAGCGCGGCGCTGTAAGCCTCGATAGGCTCACTGGTGAACATTGTGGCGTGCACGTAAGCCGCCTGCCGCGCCTGCTCCGCCATCGTCTGAACAATCTCCTCCACCCCGTGCCCAACATTCACCACAATCGGGCCGCCAGAGGCATCAATGTAGCGCCGGCCCTGAGTGTCGAACAGATAGATACCCTCACTATGCGAAATCATTGGCCGCTTGTGGGCCATTCGCCGGTAAAAAACGTGCCCTTTTAATTCGCCGTACTCCGTCATTGGCGCACCTCACCTATGGAAGAATGGGCACATTGTAGAACCGGTCTGCCAGGAAATCAAGTAGGAATACCCATTTAGCCTTTTGGGTGTGTTTCATTTTTCTGGTAAGTGGAGCCATCCACGAATTTTTCACGAATATACGAATATACGAATGTACGAATATACGATGTAAAGAAACATTCATCCATTAGTGATTTCGTAAATTCGTAATTTCGTAATTTCGTACTGCATTCGCGGACGGTCAGAAATGCAAAATCCGTCCCCGGCTCTGCCGGGACAGGCAAAAATTTGAAACGCGCCCTAGTCTTTTTGGCCGATTGTGCGAACTGTTTGCCTCTGGTATAATTCAATTATCAATTCTCAATTCTCAATTGACTCATTCAACCCATTGGCTC
>RFJV01000024.1 GCA_003694775.1 Chloroflexota bacterium
CAACGACACCATGGCCGACTCCAACGTGGCCACGGTCAATATTACCATCAACCCCGCCGCACCGGTAACGATTGCTTCGCACAATTTTGATGACAATAAATGGAACGGCGGTACAGGCTGGAACGGCCCCTGGAGCCGGGTGAACTCTCCTGCCCCCAATATGGGAACGCGGAGTCCACATAGCGCCCCCAGAATGTTGAGACTTCGCAACACCGCCCAGGCCGCCCGCACCGTGAATTTGACCGGTGTTACCGGGGCGCAGTTAACATTTTGGTGGAAAGCGAGAGCTTTTGAAAGTGGCGATAAGGCTGTTGTTCAAATTAACGATGGTTCATCTCATACTATCTTTACCATCAATAACGGTGACGATGATGACAACTGGCACAAGGCCACAATTGACCTCAGCAGTTACAATATGACCAGCAACTTTGAAATTCGGTTTAAGATGCAGGGGAACAGCGACAAGGATTACCTCTATCTTGACGACATTGAAATAACCGGCATTCCCTAAATCCACAGTCGGTTCACAAAAAACAGGGCGGCCAGAAAATGGGCCGTCCTGTTTTTTTGAGCCTTTGTATCTACTCAGCCGTGTCTGGAACATTCACTCAACAACGCATATTTCACCGCCGAGACGCGGAGGCCGTAGAGAAAAAAGAATTTTTGTTGTCACTCTGCGCTCTCTGCACCTCTGCAGTGCATAAATCACTCGACTTTCTTTCTGATAATGTTGGCCTGAGTAGATACGAGCCTTTAACTTTAACCGAGGTTAGCACAACGCGACCTACAAACCGCTTTCAAGGATACGGGGCCACGTATTGGTCCAGCGCCCGGCTACCGACAAAGGGGATAAAGCCCAACTGCCGCGAAGTTTGATACACCCAGGCCACATTTTCCGGCTTGAGTGCGTAGTCCACTGTAAAAACGGGCAGTCCCTTATACCTGGCAAAGGTCAGGTAAGCCAGGTATTCTTCACTGCTGGCGTGCAGGGTACTGTTGGGGAACTCATCGTACACTCGCCGACATTCCGGGGAAAGGCTGTCGCGGTAAGCCGCGGTATCTACCTCAGCTTCGGTGCGGGGCAGCGGGCAATCGCCGGGGGGATGGTTGTTCGCGCCGCCGTCAAACCAGACATGCTCCTGGGCAATTCCGTCGATGGTCTGCCGGTAGTCATCATTTTTCACCAGCTCTGCTGCATTTTGGGCAACCACCACAAAACCGGGGCGTCGAGCGCGGCAGAATTCGGCAATAGCCTGCACCCACTCAACCATCGCCTGTCGCGGGTCTATGCCGGCCTGCTCCGCGGCAAGGGCAACATTTTCATCGGAGTAGGCCTCTACCCAATCCAGGTACACCCCATCAAAGCCTGCCTCCATAATGGCCGCAAGGTAGCCATCCTCACCCAGCCAAATTTCCTGCCACTCATCCTCCCAAAAAGCCACCGGATAGTTATCTGCCCAACCGTCCGGGTCCGCGCCCACAATCCAATCCGGGTTGCCGACCTGCCAATCCGACTGCCAGTAGGTGCGGTAGGCCTCTGCCTGGCCGATGTCAATATAGGCCAGCACCTGCTTGGGCCGGGCCGCGTTGTGCAGCGCGTCAACCACCTCTGCCATCGGGTAGCCGGTATTGTTGACCTCTGACGGGATAAAATCGAGCACCACCATATCGTACTCAGAATCGACAATCTGGCTGACCGTTTCCGGGTCCAGATTGACGTCAATCAAGTAGAGCCATCGCTTTACATTGGATAGGGGGGATGGGCGGCCGGTCGGTTTAGTGGACGGACGGATGGCGTTGCGCGCCCAATATTTAACGATGACATCCTGAAGCGCGTTGGGTGTGTCGCGGCGGTTGTCCGGGTCCGGCCCCAACCGGAAGTTGAAGGCGTGCACTTCCCCGGCAAAGGGGGGCCACGAAGTTGACCACTCCCACAGGGCATAGTTCAGTCCGCGCTGTTCAAACAGGGCCATCTGGTCATCCATAAATTGGGCCGCGCCTGGTTGCCAGCGCATCACTCCAAACTCATCCACGGCCATCGGTACATGGTGAGCGGCCATAAATTCATCCACCGTAGAAAGCAGGTCATCCAGCCACTGCCGGTCAACCTGGTCGACCTGCCCATCCTCGTCGGCATCAAATTGACCGGGGTAGGTGTTGACCGGCGATTCCTGGTGGGTGTAGCTATCCTGCGGTTCGTACTGGTGCACAACGTAGACAATCCGCGGCGCGTCAACAGGCTTCAGATATGGGAGCCAGGCCACACTGCTCCAGCCCATCCCTCCGACCAGTATCGGCGTCTGGGAGTCAACTTCCCGGATGCCGGCCACAATACGGGGATAGAACTGATTCCAGTCGTACAATGTACCGGCATATTCCGCGTAAAACTCGTCCGGGTCATAGAGGTCCAGCAGGACTCCGGCGGCGTTCGGCTCGACCATCAGCTTGTACCCGACCACGATGGGATTATCCCGGTAGCGTTGGGCGGTATAACGCCACATTTCCACCCAGGCATCCTGAGCCGCGGGGTCTGTCCAGACTGTATCATTGAAAAAGCCCTCAAATTCGGGTTCGCCGCCACAGCACAGACTGAACTCACTGCGTCCCGGCCCGGTCCGAAAACCGATGGTGGCAAACATACCGGCCTGGGCAATCATCTCCAGCAGATGGTCCAGGTTGGCCTGTACACCGGGGTCTACCGTATAGGGCGGAGTTTCGGTAAAGAGGCCAGGGCCGGAAATAGACACATAATTGGCCCCTAACGCGGCCAGACGGTCAAAATCGGCCTGGACAAACGGCGGGCCAACCGGGCCAGGCCCTTTGAACTCCAACCCATCCAGTTCTGGGACGACCACCGCCTGCCAGATGTTGGCCCCGCGCAGATGCGGGCCATCAGTCCACAGGCTCCATTTATCAACCGGGGCAGAAGCAGTATCTTCTCCTGCCTCTGGCTCAGCCGAGGGGGTAGACAGGTCGAAGGTAGCTGTTGGAGGTGGCTCGGTACGGATAATACTCCGACTGGACGGGCGCGCCGGTTCGGTGGCGGCAGGGGAAAGGACGGTAATAGGGGCGGGGGACGGAGCTTTGTCTGGCGGTGCGGTGCGGCACGCGTTCAGCAACAGCAGAATCATGATGACGACTGCTTTTTTCATCGTTGGAATTCTCCTTTGTCCCCCTTATAGCGAGGGCGACCATCCGGTCGCCCTCGCCTCAGCGAATTATTGATTTTTTCGTGTATCTACTCAGCCGTCCACGAATAAAACACGAATACCCGAATGTTTGCCCCGCGCTCATTCGTGAACTCGTGGTTTGTAAGGGCGAATGATTATTCGCTCTTACTGAACTATTGGTCATTTTGCCGACAATCAGGCGCAAAACGTAACCCGTAAGGACGAAAAATTACGGATTACGATTTACGTTTTACGTGAAATGGCTGGAATTGATGATGCTTTACCGGATTTTTCTCTTGGCCTGAACAGTTACTTTTTCGTTAGATATTCCCCCGCTGGATGTTGATTAAATCAATCAGCAGGGAAAAGCCGGTTTCGGTGCGGCCCGCGCCCGCGCCCACCAGGGTAATCGGCCCGGCC
>RFJV01000220.1 GCA_003694775.1 Chloroflexota bacterium
CTTCCTGTACCGGCGTACTGCCGGTGGGTGCAGTTCATCAGGGCATGATACTGTTTTCCCTGCCGATTGCCAAATTTTCAAAATTTTGAATGGTCCAGGCCGATACAGGGATTTAATAGTTTGTTAAGCAATTGGGGATAAGATAGATGGAGATTAGAGATTAGAGATTGGGGATTAGAGATTGGAGATTGCAAACTTTTAAATCTCCAGCCAACCAATCTCCCTCACAAGGAGGAACCGATGTCCGAGCCAAAATCTTATGAAATTACCCCGGAACATATTTACCTGTCGCGGCGCAAGTTTATGGTCGGGATAGGGGCGCTGGCGCTGAGTTCGCTGGCGGTGGCCGCCTGCGGTCCGGTCAGTGTGCCGCAGGGGCAGGTCAAGGTAGACGAGACCGGCGAGGTGACGGTCAGCGAGGCCACCGATGATTTGGGCGACCGGCCCACCAGCTACACCGCGGTCACCGGCTACAACAACTACTACGAGTTTACCACCAGCAAGGAAAAGGTAGCCGGGCTGGCGCGGGACTTTGTCACCACGCCGTGGACCCTGTCCGTGGGCGGGCTGGTCAGCAATCCCAAAACCTATGATATTGACGACCTGCGGAAGCGGTTCAATATCCAGGAGCGCGTGTACCGGTTGCGGTGCGTGGAAGGCTGGTCGATGGTCATTCCGTGGCAGGGGTTTGTGCTGGCGGAACTGCTGAAGGAGGTAGAACCGACTTCAAAGGCCAAATATGTCCGCTTTGAAACGGTCTACCGTCCGGAGCAGATGCCCGGACAGAAAGGCGGCTGGTTCGAGTGGCCTTACGTGGAGGGCCTCCGCCTGGACGAGGCCATGCACGACCTGACCCTGATGGCAACCGGGCTGTACGGCAAAGACCTGCCGCCCCAGAACGGCGCGCCGGTGCGGCTGGTTGTGCCGTGGAAGTACGGCTTCAAAAGCATCAAGTCGATTGTGAAAATCGATTTGGTGGATGAGATGCCCCTGACCTTCTGGATGAAGGCCGCGCCCAATGAGTACGGCTTTTACGCCAACGTCAACCCGGACGTACCCCACCCGCGCTGGTCGCAGAAGTCGGAGCGGCGCATTGGCGAAAACGGACGGCGACGGACTCTCAAATTCAACGGCTACGAGAAAGAAGTAGCATATCTATACGAAGGAATGGATTTACGGGTGAATTTCTAATGAAATGGTTGACTCCTTCCCGCGTCCGTCTTGCGGCGCACATTGGTGCCCTCGCCCCCCTGACCCTGCTGGTATGGGACTATTTCCAGAACCAGCTAACGGTCAATCCCATTCAGGAGATGACCCTCCGCACCGGCAGGTACGCCCTCATCCTGCTGATACTGTCGCTGGCGGTCACGCCGCTGAACAGCCTGCTGGGGCTTCGCCAGCTTTTGCCGGCCCGGAAACTGCTGGGACTGTATTCGTTTATGTACGCCGGCCTGCACTTTCTGATTTTTATCTGGCTGGATTACGGGCTGGACCTGGAACTGCTCCAGGAGGCGATTTTTGAGAAGCGGTACGCGTTCATTGGATTTGCCGCCTTCCTGATTTTGAGCGCCCTGGCGGTCACCTCGACACGGGGCTGGATGCGCCGGCTGGGGAAAAACTGGAAGCGCCTGCACCGGCTGGTCTACCTGGCGGTGGGGCTGGCCATTGTGCACTTTGTCTGGCTGGTCAAGGCCGACCTGTCCCGCCCGCTGACCTACGGGGCAGTGGCCGCGGTTCTGCTGGCGGTCCGTCTGCCGTGGGTGCGGCGAAAAATCAGCCGGGTGCGAGGCTATCTGCAGGTCCGGCTGGGCAGAAGCGCTCAAATGAAACGCCGGACGGTTTAGAGCTGGTCGGCAAATTCATATCGAGTGTATGCCGGGGTAGACAAGGCAGGGCTATCGTCTACCCCGGCGCATTTTAAAACTCTTCAGTTCAGTCGGAGAAGCTGTTCCTCCATCTCCTGCAGGCGGGAGTTCAACCACTCCGAATCGGGGCCGTCGGGCCGCAGGAAGAGGTAGCGGTACAGGTCGAACGTTGCCGCCTGGAAGCGGCCCATCCGGTAGGCCAGCACCCCCCGGTCGCGCAGTTCCTTAACCTGGGAAGGGTACAGGGCCAGCATCAGGTCCGAGGTGTGGTAGGCCGGCTCCCAGTTATTGGCCCGGATGTAAATCTGCTTCAGGTTGTTCAGCATGCGGAGCAGAATGGCTTTTTTGGGCGCCGGCTTGAGGAAATACTGCTGAAACGCGGCCGGATTGGAAAAGGGACCGGCGGCAATCTGCATGCACTCTTCCACACTGAGCAGTTTTCCCTGGTGGAAAACGTCCACATACAGGGCCTCCTCTACCGGCCCATAACCCACCAGGAAATGCCCCGGCAAAGCAATCCCCCAGACCGGCAGGCCCAGCCGCCAGCCCACTTCCAGATAGACTACGCTGAGCGAAACAGGAATCCCCAGCCGCCGTTCCAGCACCTGATGCAGGAAAGAATTCTCCGGCTGGTAGTAATCGGCCTGATTGCCGGCAAAGTTCATCTCCTGGAACAGGAAATGGTTCAGCGCCTCCAC
>RFJV01000221.1 GCA_003694775.1 Chloroflexota bacterium
CTTATCCTGGGGGGGTGTATTTCATTTTTGGGGCGAATTTTGATTGGCGGTAGGGCCGGCATCCCTATGCCCCAGAAAATGGGCCCGGCATAGGGATGCCGGCCCTACCGCCAATCAAAATTCGCCCCAAAAATGAAATACACCCCCCCAGGATAAGTTGCTTTATCAAAGTACATTAACTATAATAAATGACACCGGGATGCACTTCAGAGAATGCTCGTGGATAACTGCCCCGCAGGTTTATGGATGCTATCTTGCAAACGGCCTGTCAGTGGAAAGTTCTTTCTCGGAGTTGAGGGACAACCAGCACAGTTGTATAAACAAGGGTCGCGATGACCCTGAAGTGTGCAAGTTGGTTGTTGCTTGAGAGTGTACGGCCTACATCCGGACCTGCGAAGAAGAGGTCGCTTCCAAGAAGC
This sequence comes from Chloroflexota bacterium, assembly GCA_003694775.1. Classification (GTDB taxonomy): domain Bacteria; phylum Chloroflexota; class Anaerolineae; order 4572-78; family J111; genus J111. Next base: position 420 of record RFJV01000221.1, read on the forward strand.
ATGTCTCCTGCTGTTGAGCACAGCACCGGTTAGTATAGCGGACACATTCCTGATAATGCGCTATATTCAATGTTGAAGCATGTTTCTTTGGTTCAGCAACTATTCGGTCCTGTGGTTCTGCGTCTGGCCGTTTTGTTAGCTCCGGGGCTTCTGCTTTTGTGGGCCGGCATTGCTTTGGCCCAGAGTTATACTTTTATTTATCAGGGCCGACTGCAGGTCGGACAGGAACCGGTCAGCGGTGTATGCAGTTTTGATTTTCGCCTGTTTGATGCCGCCAGCGGCGGTACCCAGTTGGGGGCAGTGGTTTCCCGGCCCAATGTGCCCGTATCGGATGGTTATTTTTCCGTTGAACTGGATTTTGGCAATGTATTTACCTCCACCCCGCGCTACTTGCAGGTTGAGAATATCAACTGCGGACGCCCCGGCGACCCGGTAAATCTGGACCAACGCATCCCCCTCTACATGCCCCTCTGGGCCGAATATACCCGCACCGCCCAAACCGCCGATACAGTAGACTGGAATGATATTACCGATAAACCATCCGGCTTTGCCGATAACCGGGATGACGGTCCGGATATTGTCTGCGGCAACAATCAGATACTGCGCTGGACCTCAGGCGGATGGGTATGTGCCAACGCTTTGAACGACCACGGCCAGCTAAACGGCTTATCCGGGGATGACCACCCGCAGTATCTGCTGACCAACGGCAGTCGGGGGATGACGGGGGCGTTGAATATGTCTGGCTACCGCATTGTAAACCTCAGTCAGGCCACCACTCCTGGAGACCTGGTGCCCTATGAACAGGCCGTTAAAGTAGGTGATACAGCCAGCGGCGACCTTGCCGGTAGTTATCCTGCCAGTGTGATAGTCGTTGGTCTGCAGGGCCGGCCGGTTACTTCCACCGTTCCCATAACCAATCAGGTGCTCACCTGGGACGGCACCCAATGGGGGCCTGCCCCGCCCCAAACAGGCGGTCCGGCTGGCGGCGACCTTTCCGGAACCTATCCCAACCCCAAGGTTACAGCCATCCAGGGACGCTCGATTTCCTCCGTTAAGCCGCTCGACAAACAGGTTCTTAGCTGGAACAGCATCACCAGCCAGTGGCAGGGGGTTGACGTGGTCAATCCCGGCGACCTGGCCGGCGGCGACCTTTCTGGAGTTTACCCCAACCCAACGGTAGCCGGTCTGCAAGGCCGGGCGGTGGCCAGCATCTCCCCCACCGACAAACAGGTGCTCACCTGGGATGGTATCAATCGAAACTGGATTCCTGCCGACCCGCGCACAGTGGGGCCTGCCGGAGGAGACTTATCGGGCAGTTATCCTAACCCTACGGTCAGCCGACTGCAGGGCTACCCCATTTCAACCACTTCTCCCACGCGCGCGGCACAGGTCTTAACCTGGAACGGTACGGCCTGGACTCCGGGTAATATTACCCATCTGCAGGGACACCTGGTATCCGGTACAGCCCCTACCCTGGGGCAGGTGCTGGCCTGGCAAAGCGGCCAGTGGGTTCCTTCTCTTGTAACCCATCTGCAGGGCCGCCCCGTCTCCAGCACTGCTCCAAATCCCGGCGAGGTACTGGTCTGGACCGGCGGCTCCGGAGGGCAGTGGCTGCCCACCCCGGTGCTGAAACCAGGCGATGCCATCGGCGGTGATTTTACCGGCACATTTCCCAATCCACAGCTCAAACCCGGCACAATAACGATGTCGGAGCTGAATGTCCCGATGGGATACGGCACCGGCACGGCCCAGTTTACCAGTAATACCAGCGTCTCCGACCTGTTTGTACTTCCGGCCAGCTTTGTGCCGGATTCTACCGGACAGTGCCTGGTAACGGTAAGCGCATATATTCGCTCTATCCAGGCAACTGGCGTGGCAGACGATGACCCTATGCCCGTGTTGAGAACGGCCAAGCAGTCAGGCACATCTTCTCCTCAGCACGATGGCGATACCGCGGTTGATTTCACACCCGACGATGTAAATTTTGATAAGGCAATAACAGCCTCCGCCGGTTATGTCTGGCCTATTTCTTCATCCGATGTGGGGGCAACGGTCAGATTTGGCTGTTATGTTACCGACCAGATAGGCAATTGGGATTATGACGAACAGGTGTTTTGCCGGGTTTCGTACTTATGCCAGTAGATACCGACCATCTGCGCTGGATTGTCCAAAAAATTACTGCCGAACCGGTAAAACGGCTGGCCGGCATAGCTTCTATTTTTGGCCGGCGGCAGGTCTTGCTGGCTGTTTTCCTTATCCCCGGTTTCCTTATGTTGGCGGTAATGTCTGGCCTGGTATATGCCCAGGGACCGGCTTATGATTTTACCTACCAGGGGAGGTTGAAGTACGGCGGCCAATACCTGACCGGAACGTGCAGTATCACCTTTAAGCTGTTCGACGCATCGGAAGGCGGAAATCAGCTTGGGCCAACATTACTGCGGAACAACGTCCCTTTAACCAACGGCTATTTTACCGTCATCTTGAATTTTGGCGACGTATTTACCGGTACGGCCCGTTATCTGGAAGTCAGCCAGGTAAACTGCGGCCAGCCCGGCGACCCGGTTGCCTTGAGCGGGCGCATCAAAATCCAGGGTGTCCCCTATGCTATGACCGCGGTTGCGGTAAACCAGGCCAACC
>RFJV01000222.1 GCA_003694775.1 Chloroflexota bacterium
CTTCTGCCCACTCCTACCCCCACTCCTACCCCCTTACCGCCGCCCACCCCGGTATTGGTGGTCGACACGCCCACTCCGGAAGTACAGCCTTCTCAGGGACAGCCCCCCAACTGCCCCAATCCGGGCGTACAGATTTTCCAGCCCGGCAACGGCGCCCAGGTTGACGGCGTCATTCAGGTGACGGGGGTGGCCGCCATTGATAACTTTGACTACTACAAATTTGAATTCCGCGCCCCCGGCAGTAACGATTGGAGCTTCATCGTCCGCTTTGATAACCCGGTATCCCAGGGCGTCCTCGGCTCCTGGAACACCGACACCGTCCCGCCCGGCGAATACGAGTTCCGGCTGGTGGTGGTCGATAAAATCGGCAACTATCCAGACCCGTGCGTCGTGCGTCTGCTGGTCCAGTAGTGTACCCCACCGGCATGACATTTTACCCCAAAAATGCTACAATATCCCCAGACAGTTCGGCTTGTGGGATGAACAATTCATCATTCAAAACTCAAAATTAAAAATTCAAAAATGTCCTCACCTTTACCGGAGCCGGTCTGCTGGCTCACCATGATAAATGAAAGCGGCCTGAAGCTCAGCCAGCTCAAGCCGATTATCTACCGCTGGTGTGTGGCCGAAAAAAGACCGCTGGCAGAAATTTTCGACCTCTCCCCCCTCGATTGGGGGGCGATGTTCGGCCTGCCGGACGCGGCGGTCAACCGTCTGCAGAAACTGCCGGGCAGGTTCTCTGCCTATGCCCGCCGGCTGGCCGAATGGCAGGAGGCCGGCTTGCAGGTCATCATCCGCACCGACCCGCGCTACCCCAGCCGCCTGTCCAGAAAACTGCCGCCCATCCAACAGCCGCTGGTTTTGTGGGTGCAGGGTGACGCGGCTTTGCTGGATGAGCCATCGGTCGCAGTGTTGGGCAGTACCGCCGGGGAGCCGGCCAGCGATTCCTGGCTGTCGAACCTGCTTCAGACCCTGGCCGGGGAAGAAATCCTGCTTGCCAGCGGGTACAGCCGCGGGCTGGACCGGTCGGCCTGCGAGATGATGCTGTCTCTGCCGGAGGGAAAGGCCGTTATCCTCCTGCCGATGGGAATTACCGCCTTCAACCAGACCACCGGCCGTCTCCAGCCAGCCGTACAGGCCGGGCGGGCGGTGCTGGTCAGCCCCTTTGCCCCCGATACCGCCTACGATGAAAAGCTGGCCGAGGCGCGCAATCTCCTGCTGGACCACCTGGCTATAGCCCTGCTCATTCCCCAGGCCGACCCCACGGTTGTGGACCGGACTACTGCCGCCATCGACCGCAATACCCCCGTCTTTCTCGGCCTGACCGACTCCCTTACCGACAGCCACCGCACCCTGCTGGAAGCCGGCGCCTACCTGCTCACCGACCCCGGCGAGGTGGTGGAAATGGTTCAGCAAACCATCATCGACGCGGCCCTGCAGGAACAAAACGACACGCCGGCCCCGTCACCGGCCCCCACCGCTTCCCCTGCCCCCACCGACACCGATGACGATTTCGCCCTCCGGGTGGAGGATGTCGGCCTGATTGACAGTCAGGAGGCGCTGGAGATTTTGTCGCTGGGTGGAGAGGTGCCGGAAATTCTGCGCCGGCGGCTGAAAAAATCTCAGAATGAATAAGGGCGACCGGTTGGTCGCCCTTGTTGTTTCCTAACCTTCCCGCCGGGGCCGCCGCGAGCGGCGTTCCCGTCTCTGCGGCATGGCGTCGCCGCTTTCGGCCTGCTGTGCCCGAATCCAGCGCAGGCAGTTTTCGTCGTTGCCCATAAACACGTCTGCCGCCATAATACTCCGCTTGATTTCCGGCTCAATCGGATTGGTGATGGCGCAGGTCAGGCCGTTGGCAATCGCCATTGCCAGAAATGTACCGTTCAGTACAGGCCGGTTGGGCAGGCCAAACGAAATGTTCGACGCGCCGCAGGTGGTATTTACCCCCAGCTCTTCCTGACACCGCCGCAAAATCTTGAACACCGACCGGCCCGCGCTGGGCATCGCTCCAATCGGCATAACCAGCGGGTCGATAATCACATCTTCCTTCGGAATACCGTAGTCCATCGCCCGTTCCACAATCTTCTTGGCCACAGCAAAGCGCACATCCGGGTCCTCGCTGATGCCGGTCTCGTCGTTGCTGATGCCGATGAAGGCACAGCCGTACTTCTTCACCAGAGGCAGAAGCCGCTCCAGCCGCTCCTCCTCGCCGGTAATAGAGTTGAGCAGAGGCTTGCCTTGAGCCACCTCCAGCCCGCGCTCCAGCGCCTCAACCACCGACGAGTCAATCGAAACCGGAACATCCACCAGCGACTGCACCAACTGGATGGCCTCGGCCAGCAGGGCCGGCTCGTCTACCAGGGGAATACCGGCATTGACATCCAGCACCTGGGCTCCGGCCTCCACCTGGGCAACTGCATCCTGCTTGACCCGCTCCAGATTGCCTTCCTTCATCTCCGCGGCCAGCAGTTTTCGCCCCGTCGGATTAATCCGCTCCCCGATAATCACGAATGGCCGGTTAGGCCCAATGACTACTTCCCTGGTTTTCGAGCTGAGGACGGTATCAACCATGGCTAAAGTCTCCTTGTTTCCCTGTGAAATTTTTGGTTTGGGGACCTCCTGCCCCCGGCATCCCGATAATAATAAACCAATCTCCGCCTGAGTCAAGTGCGTCCACCGGACCATCCCCCTTTTGACGCCGCGGCAGGTTGGCGGTAAGATTGTGGAGATTAGATTTGGAGATTGGAGATTGGAGATTGGGGATTGGAGATTGGAGATGAAGTATTCTAAACTCTCCAACTCTCTAACTCTCTAACTCTCTAACTCTCTAACTCTCCAACTCCCAAACTCACCAACTATGCTGATGCCTCTGACCGACCTGCTGAACCGCTGGCGCACGTCGCCCAATACTGCCCGCAGCATCACCGCCTGGCAGGTTGACCCGCCGCGTCCGGGGCAGTACGCTCCGTTTCCGCCCGACCTGCACCCGCGGCTGGTCACCATTCTGCAAGCACAGGGTATTTCCCGCCTGTACACCCACCAGGCCGAAACCTGGCAGGCCGTGCAGGCCGGAGAGCATCCGGTCATCGTCACCGGAACGGCCAGCGGCAAAACCCTGGCCTACAACCTGCCGGTTCTGCACCACCTGCTGGACCGGCCCGGCACGCGTGCCCTGTACCTGTTTCCCACCAAGGCCCTGGCCCAGGACCAGGCAGACACCCTTACCGGCCTGCTTGCCGCGGCCAACCTGCCCCCCCAGACCATCGCCACCTACGACGGCGACACCCCCCAGAGCCGGCGTCCGGCCATCCGGCAGAATGTTCGCCTGCTCATCACCAATCCCGACATGCTCCACACCGGCATTCTCCCCCACCACACCCGCTGGGCCGACTTTTTCCAGCACCTGCGCTTTGTGGTCATCGACGAAATGCACGTTTACCGGGGGATTTTTGGCGCCCACGTCGCCAATGTTCTGCGCCGGCTCAAGCGCATTGCCGCCTTCTACGGCGCCGCGCCCCAATTCATCCTCACCTCGGCCACCATCGCCAACCCCGATGAATTGGCCGCCCGGCTGGTCGAACTGCCGGTCACGGTCATCAGCCGGGACGCCGCGCCCCGTGGACGGCGAGACTTCCTCATCTACAACCCACCCGTGGTGCGCCCGGAGCTGGGCCTGCGCCGCAGTGCCCTCTCTGAAGCCGTGCGGCTGGCCGGCGAACTGGCCCGGCACGCCGGCCAGACTCTGGTCTTCAGCCGCACCCGCCGCGGCGCGGAGATGCTGGTTTCTTACCTGCGCACCGCCACCGCCGACTTTCTGCCGGCGGAGGCAATCCGCGGCTACCGGAGCGGCTACCTGCCCCGCCACCGCCGCGAAATAGAAGCTGGACTGCGCCGCGGGCAGGTCCGGCTGGCCGCGGCCACCTCGGCTCTGGAGCTGGGAGTGGATATTGGCGGGATGGCCGCAGTGGTAATGGTCGGCTTTCCGGGTACGCTGGCCGCGGCTCGCCAGCAGGCCGGGCGGGCCGGTCGCCGGGAGGGTGAGGCCGTGGCGGTGATGGTCGCCTCGGCCAACCCGCTGGACCAGTTCCTGGCCCGTCACCCGGAATATTTTTTCGACCGCCCGCCGGAACAGGCGCTCATCAACCCGGATAACCTGCTCATCCTGTGGATGCACCTGCGCTGTGCCCTGTTTGAACTGCCTTTCCACCGCGGCGACAGCTTTGGCCGGCTTCCGCCGGAAACCGTCGCCGAACTGCTGGACGCGCTCAGCCAGACCGGAGAAGCCCACCCCACCGGCAGTCGCTGGTGCTGGATGGCCGACAAATACCCGGCAGAGGATGTCTCCCTGCGCAATGCTTCGCCGGAAAGGGTGGTGCTTCAGACCGTTGCAGACGACCAGCCCACCATCATCGGCGAGGTAGACCGGGAAAGCGCGGCCTGGATGGTCCACCCGCAGGCCATCTACCTGCACGAAGGCCAGACCTACCGGGTCGACTCGCTGGACCTGGACACTCAGGTGGCCTCTCTCCAGCCGGTCGATACTGACTACTTTACCGAACCCAAAACCGAAACCACGGTGCAGTTGGTTGAACTGCACCGCCAGACCGGCGCGCCCGGCGGCAAAAAATTCCTGGGGGATGTGCTGGTCGTCAGGCGGGTGGTCGGCTACAAGAAATTCCGCTGGTTTACCCACGAGCACCTGGGAGATGGTCAGGTTGACCTGCCGCCCACAGAACTGCCGACCACCGGCTACTGGCTGGCCCTGGCCCCGGAACTGGTGGATGAACTGCGCGCGCAGGGCGAGTGGAGCAACGACCCCATCGACTACGGCCCCAACTGGCCGGCTCAGCGCCGGCAGGCCCGCGCTCGCGATGGGTATGTCTGCCAGATGTGCGGCGCACCGGAACGGGGACAGGCCCATCACGTTCATCACAAGATACCGTTTCGCCAGTTTTCTTCCTACCGCGAGGCCAACCGGCTGTCTAACCTGATTACCCTCTGCCCGACCTGCCATCGCCGGGCCGAACAGGCGGTGCGGATGCGGAGCGGATTGGCCGGCGTGGCCTTTGTGCTGGGACACCTGGCCCCCCTGTTCCTTATGTGCGACCGCGGAGACATTGCCGTCCACGCCGACGCGGCCTCGCCGCTGGCCGAGGGTCGCCCGGCAGTGGTGGTTTACGATATGGCTCCCGGCGGCATTGGCTTTGCCGACCGCCTCTTTGACCTGCACGTCGAGCTGATGCACCGCAGTCTGGAGGTGGTCTCCCACTGTCCCTGCCCGGACGGCTGTCCGGCCTGCGTTGGCCCGGCCGGCGAAGACGGCATTGGCGGCAAGCGGCCTGCCCTGGCCCTCCTGCAAAAACTGGCACGAGAATCGGTTTAGCAAAACAAGTGCTTATTATTGTAAGGGCGACCGGCGGGTCGCCCCTACAAAGCACGCGTACTATACATGAGCCATTTCAGGAATCCTGGACAGACCCGACGAGAATGGCAAGTCGTATGAAAATATTGAAACCAGAAGATTGGAGATTCCGCCTTCATCACTTCATCCTTCATCCTTTTCCAGGAGGCCGTAGCCCATGCCCAACCTGTCGGACCGGCTGAAGGCCCTGGGGGTCAGGCTGGGGGCGCGTGACCTGCCGCCGCCCCGTCCCAAAGCAGAAAACCCGTATGCGGTGACCCGCATCTTGCCGGGGAAGTTCCTGCCCACAGACTACGGGCCGGTGTTCGCGGTGGAAAAATGGTTCGGGGCAGACTACCGGCACGGACACCAGCCGGCGGCCTTCCGCCCCGCGCCGCCTCTGCTTTCTACCTGGCTGGACGCCTCCCGACCGGCCTGCACCGCCGCGGAAACCGTCGCCTACCTGGACACGGAAACCACCGGCCTGTCGGGGGGAACCGGCACGTACGCCTTTATGGTGGGGGTGGCCTTTTATCGGGAGACCGGCTTGCAAACCGTCCAGCTTTTTATGACCTCTCCGGACGAGGAGCCGGCCCTGCTGGCCGCGCTGTCCAGCCTCCTGCAGGGAACGGACACGCTGGTTACATTCAACGGCAAGGAGTTCGACGTGCCGCTTCTGCAAACCCGCTACCGGCTCAACCGTATGGAGTCGCCGCTGGATTCGCCGGTTCAGCTCGACCTCCTGCCGCTGGCCCGGCGATTGTGGCGCGACCGTCTGCCGGAGCGCAGTCTGGGCTACCTGGAGCAGGCCATCCTGGGGGCCACCCGCACCGAAGAGGACGTACCGGGCCGGCTGATTCCCTACCTTTACTTCAGCTACCTGCGGAGCGGCGACGCCCGGCCCCTGCGCGGTGTTTTCTACCACAACCGGATGGACTTGCTGGCGATGGCCGGTCTCCTGAACCACGTGGCGGACCTGCTGGAGTCGCCGCTGGATGGCCGCGTGGCCCACCCGCTCGACCGGCTGGCCCTGGCCCGGCTGTGCGAGTCGGCGGGGCGGGTCGCCCTGGCCGAACAGCTGTACCGTCTCAGCCTGGAAGCCGGCCTGCCGGAAGAAAGCTACCAGGATGCCCTGGCGAGGCTGTCGGCTCTGCTCAAGCGGCAAGGTCGGCTGGCACAGGCGATTCCCCTGTGGGAAGAGGCGGCCCAGGCCGGGCAAATCTATGCCTGCGTGGAGCTGGCAAAATATTACGAGCATACCGCCCGCGACCTGACGCAGGCGCTTCGCTGGACGGAAGCCGGCCTGTCCCTGCTGACCACCCCCTCGCGCCGCGCCCGCTGGCACGCCGAACTGCGCCACCGGCAGAAGCGGCTTCACCGCCGGTTGGGGAGGTAGTGGCTTGACGTTGGTATATTTTCTCTTTATACTTCCTTTACGAACACTATCTTGATTTCTCGTTTTGCAGAGAAACGGCAGTTCTCCAATGTCTCCCACTATTGATATTGTCGGTCCGTATCGAATTTTCTTTTATTCTGGCGACAGGAGTGAACCACCCCACGTACATGTAGAACGAGAAGGCAAAACGGCCAAATTTTGGCTGAAACCGGTACGGTTGCAGGACAGTGGTGGATTCCGGGCGTATGAAATCAAACGTATTCAGCATCTTGTCGAAGAAAGGCAAGAGGCCTTCCTGGAGCGTTGGTATGAGTACTTTAGCGACTGAAATTAAGCCTGCCAGAGCAGACGATGTCAAAGTAACGGATGATGCGCTTATCGTTATGCTGGAAGATGGCCGGACACTGATAGTTCCGCTGGCCTGGTATCCAAGATTGCTGTATGGTACCGAAGAAGAACGGCAGAACTGGCGGCTGATTGGAAAAGGTGAAGGCATTCACTGGGCAGATTTGGATGAAGATATCAGTATAGAGCATTTGTTGGCCGGTATCCCCTCAGGTGAAAGCCAGAAATCGCTCCAGCAGTGGCTGGAAACCCGGAAGCAGGACCTTCAAAAACAACGATAAAAGGCTGTTTTTACTGGCTTACCCTACCATTTCGCTTGACGCAACCGCGCTTTCCCTCTATACTTCCTTA
>RFJV01000223.1 GCA_003694775.1 Chloroflexota bacterium
CGCCCTACGGGTTTCTCTGTACAGGAAGGAGTTGATTACCGGGGTATTTTACCGCCGGCCGGGACAACAAGCCAAAAATACCGGGACAATTCAGGCTGTTTCTTACTTGCCATCCTTTATAGTTCGTGGTATAATTTCAGCGTCTAAGGAAAAAGTTTGCACCAGGAAAAGTGGGTGACCCCCACTTTTCTTTATGTATAAAGAAAGTTGTTATCAGGGCAGGAGGCTCAGCAAGTCGTGAAGAGTGATTTAATGTTGATTATCAACCAATTGTGCCACGAGCGTCAGCTACCGGTTGAGGTGGTGCTGGAAGCCATAGAAGTGGCATTGATTGCCGCCTACAAACGCAACTACGGCGGACACCATTCAATTACCGCGCAGATTGACTCGAAAACAGGCCAGCCAAAAATTTTTGTTGAGAAAGCAGTAGTCGAAGATGAAGTGGACGACCCGCGCAACGAAATTACCCTGGCCGAAGCCAGAAAAATCAATCCCAAGGCCGAAGCAGGCGGGCTAATCGCCATAGAAAGTACGCCGGAAAACTTTGGCCGGATTGCCGCCCAAACGGCCAAGCAGGTCATTCTGCAGAGGATTCGCGAGGCGGAACGGGATGCCCTTTACAAGGCCTATGCCGACCGGGAAGGCGAAATTGTGAACGGCACGGTGCATAAAATTGAGCCGCACCAGGTAACGCTTTCCCTGGGTAAGGTGGAGGCCGTTTTGCCGCGCTCCGAACAAATTCCCACCGAGCGCTACTCCGAAGGCCAGCGTTTGCGCGCCTACATCGCCTCGGTGAACAAGACCAGCCGCGGGCCGCAAATTGTTGTGTCGCGCACCCACCGCAACATGCTGCGCCGCCTCCTGGAAGTAGAAGTACCGGAAATTTACAACGGCACGGTGGAAATCAAATCCATTGCCCGTGAGGCCGGCTATCGCTCCAAGGTGGCCGTCGCCGCCCTGCAGGAAGGGGTAGACCCGGTTGGCTCCTGCGTGGGAATGCGCGGCACCCGGATTCAGAGTATTGTCAACGAGCTGAATGGCGAAAAAATCGACGTGGTGCAGTGGAACCCGGATACAGCTTACTTTATTGCCAACGCGCTCAGCCCGGCCAAGGTGATGAGCGTGATGCTCCAGGACGAAAACGGCAAAACGGCCACGGTGGTGGTGCCTGACCGCCAGCTTTCGCTGGCGATTGGCAAAGAAGGACAAAATGCCCGCCTGGCGGCCAAGCTGACCGGCTGGCGCATCGACATCAAGAGCGCCAGTGAAGCCCTGCAGGAAGCCCTGACCAAGGTACGGGAAAACGAGGAAATCCGCACGCGGGTATCCGACCGGCTGGAAATTTTCAATCTGGCGGCGACAATTGCCTCCGATAAAGACCCGCTGGAGTTCACCGAGGCCGAAATCAGGGTTATCGGTGAAGCCATCGACCTGGTGAACCTGGCCGAAATGGCTATCGAACGGGAACGCCGCGCCGCAGAACGGGCAGAACGGGCGGCCCGGGCCAAGGATATTCTGGCCGAAGCCGAGGCCATTCTGGCGGCCAAAGGCCCCATCGATGAGGAAGAAGCCCCTGCCGAAGCCCCGGTGGCAGAAGAGGAAGTCGCTCCCGAAGCTGAGCCGGAAGCCGAAGCAGAAGCCGCACCAGCCGAAGCCGGAGCACCGGCAGAAGAGGAAGCGGTGGTGGCTGAACCCGAACCTGCCCCCGAACCTGCCGAGCCGGAGCCGGTCGAACTGGAAGCTGAAATTGAGTCAATGGAAATTCCCGACGAGGAATGGCTGGATGATGAGCTAGAGGAGATAGAGGAAAAATCTCGCAAAAAGAAAGAGGCTCGCAAAAAGAAGCGCCGGCTGGTATTTGATGAACGGTTGGGCGAAGTGGTCGCCGAACGGCGGCGCAAGCGGGGCCGGCGGATTGAAGATTGGCTTGATTTTGAAGACGAACTATAATAAATATGGGTCGCCAAAAGCACCAGCCACAGCGCACCTGTATTGCCTGTCGGCAAACAAAGGATAAAAGAGAACTGATACGGATTGTCAGAACGCCGGAGGGGCAAATTATCGTTGACCCCTCCGGCAAGGCCAACGGCCGGGGAGCATACCTGTGCCGACGGCCCGAATGCTGGGACCAGGGACTGCGCCCCAAAGGTCGTCTGGCCCACGCTTTAAAAACAGCAATATCAACCAGGGAGTTGGAAGCGCTGAAGGCCGCCCTGTTGGCGCTCGAACCATCAGGCCGGCCCTGATAAAACAACGATGAACAACATGGTAGTTTATCGGTCTAAGCAATTGAGGTGGATAAAGGGTTCACGGCCGTGAGCACGTATGCTTTTTCCCTGTGGAGTGTGGCTAAATGAACGGCTAACGATTTTTCCGGAAACTGCCCCTCTCATTTAGCCACTTTACTCCCCCGGCTATTCTGTTATTCGCCTCAAACAACAATCGACCAGATGACCCCCTGGCTATCGATGCAGTGCCGATAGCGGGGAGCTTGTTGTCTAGGCCTGCCAGCCCCAACAGCAGGAACGGTTTTTTATTCTTGCCGACCTGCCGGGTTGCAGCGCGCTTTCTTCACCCAGAGGCGCACCCTGCCGCCACGGTCAGCCTACCGCGGCCCCGAAAATTCTGAAGTGAGAGGTGGTCAATATGACAAACAAATCTAAAACCGCAGAACCCGTCCAGAAAACAGACGGAAACGGCAAAGTGATAGAAGTTCCCCCGTACATTACGGTGCGCGAACTGGCAAAACTGATGTCTATCAGCCCCATTGACATCATCAAAGAACTGATGAACAATGGGATAATGGCAAACATCAACCAGCAAATCGATTTCGATACGGTCTCCATCATCGGTGCAGAGATGGGGTTTGAGGTGGTTCCGCCTCGTGTGGAAGAGCCGGAAGTTGTGGCCGAAGAAGACGAACTCCCCCTGCACAAGCGGTTGATTGCCAACGAGGACCCGGCCAGGCTCAAGCCGCGCCCGCCGGTGGTAACGGTTCTGGGGCACGTTGACCACGGGAAAACTACCCTGCTGGACGCCATCCGCCATACCCAGGTGGTCAAAGGCGAAGCCGGCGGTATTACCCAGCATATCGGGGCTTATCAGGTAAAGCTGGGCGACCGGCTGATTACCTTTTTGGACACCCCAGGCCACGCGGCCTTTACGGCCATGCGTGCCCGCGGCGCCCAGGCAACCGATATCGCCGTGCTGGTGGTGGCCGCGGACGATGGGGTGATGCCCCAAACCAAAGAAGCCATCGACCACGCCCGCGCCGCTCACGTGCCGATTGTGGTCGCCCTGAACAAGATTGACAAGCCCAACGCCAACCCCGACCGGGTCAAGCAGGAACTGGCCGATATCGGTCTGGTGGTGGAAGACTGGGGCGGTGATGTCATCTGTGTCCCGGTTTCGGCCCTGAGGAACCAGGGTATTGAAGACCTGCTGGAGAATATTCTCCTGGTGGCCGACGTAGCCGACCTGAAGGCCAATCCCGACCGCCTGGCCCAGGGAACGGTGATTGAAGGCAAGGTAGACAAAAAACGGGGCGTATCGGCGACGCTTCTGGTCCAGAACGGCACGCTGAAGCAGGGCGATGTCATCGTTATTGGGACACAGTATGCTCGCATCCGGGCGATGTTTGACTATACCGGCAAGCGCATCAAACAGGCCGGCCCCTCCACCCCGACCTCGGTGCTGGGGCTGTCTGAAGTGCCGGAAGCCGGCGAGTTCTTCGAAGCCGTGGCCTCGGAAAAAGAGGCCCGGGCCATTGTGGAACAGCGCCGTGAACAGGCCGCCCAGAAACAGCAGGCGGTAGCCCGTCCGCGGGTGTCCCTGGAAGAGTTCTTCAAGATGACCAAAGATGAAGAGGTCAAGACTCTGAACCTGATTGTCAAGGCCGATGTGCAGGGGTCGCTGGAACCGGTGGTCAATTCGCTCAAGGAATTGAGCGATGACAAGGTGAAGGTCAGAATTCTGCTGGAAGGCGCCGGCAATGTGTCGGAATCGGATGTCAACCTGGCGGTTGCTTCCGGGGCCATCATCATCGGCTTTAACGTGGAAGTAGACCCGGCGGCAGAACGGGTTGCCGAAACCGAAGGCGTGGACATCCGGCTGTACAACGTTATCTACCAGCTCATTGACGACGTGGAGCGGGCGCTGAAGGGTCTGCTGGAGCCGGAATACGCCGAAAAAGTGATTGGCCGGGCCGAAGTGCGGGCCGTATTCAAGGTGGGCCGCCGCGGGCAGGTCGCCGGGTCTTATGTCCGGGAGGGGCAGATTACCCGCAACGCTCTGGCGCGGGTCATCCGCAGCGGTGAAGTGCTTCATGAAAGTAAGATTGCCTCGCTGAGACGGTTCACCGAGGACGTACGCGAAGTTGCTACCGGCTTTGAATGCGGCATCGGCGTTGACGGGTTCCACGATTTCCAGGAAGGTGACATCATCGAAGCTTACGTGATGGAGAGGGTCAACTAGGCAATGACCACCCGTCGTCAGCGGCAGGTTGCCGAACTTCTGCATGAAGAAATCAGCCAGCTTATCCAGTACCGCGCCCATGACCCGCGGCTGGGGTTTGTAACCGTCACCAGGGTGGAGGTCAGCCCAGACCTGCGCCATGCGAAAGTATTTGTGTCGGTGCTGGGCAGTGCGGAGGAAGCCCAAACCGCCCTGGAAGGGCTGACCAGCGCCAGCAGGTTTTTCCGCCGTGAGCTGGGCCAGGCGCTCAGTTTGCGGGTCGTTCCGGACCTGAGCTTCAGGCTGGACACCTCGTTGGAGCACGCTCTGCAGATTGACCGCCTGCTCGATGAAATTCAGGAGGAGCTGGCCCGTACCGATGAACAACCCGCAGATGACGAACCGGCTGAATAATTTTGCCGCCGTCTGAAAAGCACCATCCGGAGAGAACGCAGACCCGTGTCCTGCGCTCTCTTCATTTTTGCCGCAGGCCATAAATTGATGTCCAAAAAGCAGAATGTATCCGGTATTTTGAATATCGACAAGCCCAAAGGGCTGACCTCTCACGATGTGGTGGCCCAGGTGCGCCGCCTGAGCCGCCAGCGCCGGGTGGGTCACGCCGGGACCCTGGACCCGATGGCAACCGGCGTTCTGCTGGTCTGCCTGGGCCAGGCCACCCGGCTGATTGAGTACCTGATGCAAAGCCAAAAACAGTACCGGGCCGTTATCCGGTTTGGCATCACCACCAACACCCTGGACGCAGAGGGTGAGGTGACCGCGGTCCGCGATGCCTCCGGCCTGACCGAGGCAGATATCCGCCGGGTTCTGCCCGATTTTTTGGGGCAGATTGAGCAAATTCCGCCGGCATTTTCGGCTATCAAGCAGGGGGGAAAACCGCTGTACCGGCTCGCCAGGGCCGGCCAGCCGGTAGAGGTGCCCCCCCGGCAGGTGGTGATAGAATCGCTGGAATGGGTAGACTGGTCGCCGCCGGATTTGACTCTGGATGTGACCTGTTCACCCGGCACGTACATTCGCTCGCTGGCCCGCGACCTGGGCGACGCGCTGGGGGTGGGGGCGCATCTGGCTGGGCTGACCCGCACCGCCAGCGGCTCATGGACGCTGGCCGAGGCGGTGTCGCTGGATACTCTGCACGCCGCGGCGGACCGGTCGCCGGAAGGCTGGCGGCAGTACCTGCAGACGCCAGACCGGGCTGTGGCCCATCTGCCGGCCGTCCGCCTGGACGCAGACACCGCCCGCCGGGTACGGCACGGCCAGCAGGTAGACCTGCC
>RFJV01000224.1 GCA_003694775.1 Chloroflexota bacterium
GTCAAATTCACCAACCCCGTCCTCGATACCCTGCTCCTGGCCACCATTGTCCATCCCCATTACAGCGATTACAGTCTGGAGGCGCTGGCCCACCGTCTGGGCATCCCTCTGCTGGGCAGGCACACCTCACTGGGCGATGCCATTATGACCGGCGAAATCTTTCTCCGCCTGATTCCTCTGCTGGCCGACCACGGCATCTACACCCTGGCCGATGCCCGTGAGGCGTCGGAAAAAAGCTACTACACCCGATTAAAATATTAGGACAAACCGATGCACATCAAAACAACCCTGTCAAAATCAACCGCGGTCAAACTCTCGCTGTGGCTCTTTTTTCAGAACAAGGGGCTTTACCTTTACCTGCTGGCCTGCGCGGTCATTACGGCCTATGCCCTGTACCGCGATAACTACGGCCTGCTGATGGTGGCCTGGATACCCTATCTTTTCTACGTGGGGTTGGGAATTTACTCGGCCTTTCGACATGCCGGGCCGCGCGGCGCAGACAGCGAAGCGGTAGAATACGTGGTCGGCGAAAAAGGGCTGGTGGTGCAGTCGGCGGGGCAGAAGAAGCATTTTGACTGGCAGGAATTCGGCGGCTGGAAGCGGCTGGCCGGCACGTATGTGCTGTTCCACCGGGATGGCTTTATGCTGGCTATCCCCCAGGCCGACATCCCGGCAGGTCAAACCATCCCCCTGGAAACCACCCTGCGCCGGTACATTCAGCCTTAACGCCGCAGGCGGTACAGCCGGTAGAGGAGGGGGCGGTACACAAAATCGAACCCACCCAGCATCCGCACATACGCCCCCCCAAACCCCCGCTTGAAGCGGTATACGCCCCACAGGCCATCCTGCCGGTTTTTGAATTCGGCTTCCAGAACCGGCAGGTCTTCATCGGGAATCCCCCACAGGTCGTAGCGGGTGCAGTTCTGCGCTCTGGCCCAGCGCATAGCCTCCCACTGGAGCAGGTACGGGGCCATCACATTGCGGTGAGCATCATCGGACGCGCCGTAAAGGTAGTATGCCGTTTGTCCCTGCCGGAACACCATCAGCCCGGCAATGACCAGCCCCTCGTAATCGGCCAGCAGAAGGGCGCACTGCCGGGGGGCAAACAGCCGGAATGCGGTCTGGTAGTACGGCAAACTGTGCACGCCGAACCGGTTGCGTTCGGCAGTGGTCAAAGACAGACGATGGAATACGGCCACGTCTTCCGCTCCCCCCTGCCGCACTGTGACTCCCCGCTTCTCCGCCAGCCGGATGTTGTAGCGGGTTTTCTGCTTCATCGCCGCCAGGATATCCGGCTCCGGGCGGTCGATGGGGACAACCAGGCTGGCGCGCGGCTGGATGGTATCGGCGGGGGCAAAGCCGGCCTCCTGGAGAATGCGGCGGGCCGTTTCTGCCGCCGGCGCGTCGAGCGGCAGGTCTGGCTCCAGCTTGAGGAACACGGCCCGCCGCCGGCGAGCCTCAGCGTGGAGGGCAGAAAAGAAGGCCCGGCACTGCCGCGTGTCGGCCCAGTCCAGCCCCATTGGCCCGCGGGGAACGTAGGCAATGGTCAGCCCCAACGGCAGGCGGCGAAAGAGAACCTGAGCCGCGGCCTCCTCAGCCTGCAGACGAACAGCCTGCCAGCCAAAGCGGCTTTTCAGCTCCCCCCAGGCCCATGTTTGCAGAAGATGGCCCTGCTGGCGCGCCACCAGGTCATCCCACAGGGTTTGGGAAACGGAAGATGAATCAGAACTCATGAACAGTAATCACCGGTTCCAGGTACAGGTAGTATTCAGTATCAGACAGGGGAAGGATGCGCAAAGGCGTGTGCAGGTCGGAAATTTCAAACGTAACGGCGGAATCGTAGGTTTGCCGGGTTTGCTCCAGTTCCTGGTATATCAGGTCGACAATCTGCTGGCGGTACTTTTCCGGGTCGCGGATGTCGGCCCTGAGCGATACGGTTTGCACCTCAACATCGGGGGACAGGGTGAGGCTGTTCAGGAAGCGGTTGAAGGTGGCCGCACTTTCCAGCAGGGTCGCCGGCGGGTCGCCCCTCTCCAGCACCAGCCGCACCAGCACCGAAGTGGAGTCGGACCAGGTTTCTACGGGGATAGGGACGGCTGTCCCGCGGCTGTAATCCCGCTCCGCTTCCAGCACCGAAACATAACGGAACGACAGCCCCCCGGTATTGGCGGCGGCGCTGGCCAGGGTATTGATGGCTTTCTGCAGGGTTTCCAGCCGGTCGCCGGTATCCAGCTTTTTGGAAGTCAGCCGCAGGGTCAGCACGGCGGCATCGGCCTGAACCCGAATGCCGTAAGGCGGCAGAACCGCCGGCATACCCACCTGCAGGTTTCTCAAAGCCGGTGTGGGGAGGGTAGAGGCAAACGTCTCCTCCTTCTGGATGATTTTCCGGCTAATCGGCCCGGCGCAGGCACTGACGGTCGCCAGCAGGATGAACAAAATCAGGACGCTTTTTATTCGCTGGTTCATCGCAAGGTTGCTCCTGACGCAACATGATGGTGGTATTATACTCAAGAACTGCGTTTAAAAAAAGAAAAGTGCGGTGCACCAAAAAGATGCACCGCACCGCAGATACCTGCCGGCTAATTCAGCTTGCCCAGAGTGCTGACCAGCCGGGCAATGGCCTCATCCACGGACCCGAATTCTTCCGGGTTGTGGACGCACTCCAGGGCGTAATTTTCAATCAACAGCAGGGAAATCTGGTAAGCCGCGCCGCGAATGGCGGAAAGCTGGGTCAGAACGTCGGGGCAGTCCCGGTCTTCGGCCAGCATCCGGCGCACCCCGCGTACCTGTCCTTCCAAACGCTGGAGGCGTTTTTCTACATTTTCTTTCAATTCGGGCGGTAGCTTGGCCATATTTCCGCCTTCATCCTTTGCTGAGGAGCACACGGCTCCACCCTAGAGGCTTCAACCCACCGGTCCGCAGGACGGCGCGCTGGAGAAGCTGGTCGACGCGCCGCCGGAGCGGGCACTTCCGCTGACCGCGCCAAACAGCGACAGGGCCTTCTCGCCTCGCTCACTGCCGCAGGATGGACACACCAGCTTCACTTCTGCCGTCGCCGACCGGACAAACTTTTCGTATTTCTGGCCGCAATCTTTGCACACATACTCGTAAATCGGCATACCTGCACCTCGTACACGTTGGAGTTGGAATGGGTGCGGCAGGCGGCAGTCAAACGACCGCCCGCCGACGGGTTCATTGGGATGCGAGCAGGGCGTCAACCTGCTCCACAATCGGGCCGGGGCGCGGAATGCCGGCCTGCCCCAGCACCAGTTCGCCGTTCTGGTTGACCAGCAACAGCGTGGGCGTGCCCATAACACCGTAGCGTCGGGCCGCGGCGCGGCCCACCCCGGTAAAGACATCCAGCCGGATGACTCTGGCCTTGCCTTTTAGCTGTTCTTCCAGCCTGTCCACGACAGGCTTTGCCAGCA
>RFJV01000225.1 GCA_003694775.1 Chloroflexota bacterium
ACTGTTTTGGCCTCCTCCGAGATAAGCGGCATGCTGGAGAGTATCGTCCGGTCGTCATCTTCGTCCGGTAACCCGGTATCTACCGGCAGGTCTTCCATCGGCGCGCCGCACTCCACACAAAACCGGACACCGGCCTCGTTTTCTGCACCGCAGTTTGGACAGTTCATCGCGTGCCTCCACATTAAAGGATGAGGGATGAAGGCAGAGGGATGAAGTTCCCCCCGTTCATTTTTTCTTGCACTTCATTCACCATTCGTCTCGGCCAAAATATCGGCATCTATCAAATCTTGTGGCCGTCCAGATGCTCGCTTTGCCTTTATCAAGTCTTCCTTGCTGATAAACGGCACCACCAATCCATCAAAATCTATCTCTTCTCGCTTCTTCCACGCCTCTTCAAACTCTACTCCTGGAATACCCATCAGTATATCCACCCGTATTGGCGGCACTCCCATCTGATAGAAATATCCTTCTTCTGCAAAATCTTTCTCCTCCAATCCTACCAATGGCGCGCCGAATTCTTTCAACGCTTCATACACTGCTTTCGCATTCTGTGCATCTGTACTTATCCACAAATCCAGGTCTTTCGTGTAACGCGGCTCGGCATACTGGATAAACGCGTACCCCCCGATAACCAAATACCTAACCTCTTTGTCGTTGAAAAGTTTCAACAAATCGCTGAAGTCGGAGTTGACGAACATTTACACCCTTTATCTGACTTGCATGGACAATTAATTCCCATGCCGCGGCAAATCTTGCCTTGGGGGACTGCTTCTGCCAAAAAGCCACGTCAAATGACCGGTCCAGCTCTTCAAGCCTACCTCTATGTTCCACAAAACCTTTTCTCACCCTCATCTCACACCCAATTACAGCATCTTGTCTTTGAGAATATCCTCCTCCCGCTGAGATTTTACCAGAATAACCGGTCTGTCACAAGTGGCAGCAGGTGTATTGCTATTTTATGGTTCGTCGCCCCGGCATCCCCATGCCGGGGCATAGGGATGCCCCGGCTACCATAAAACAGAAATGCGCCCGTGACAGCAAGAAAGTTTTACTGCGGTGCGGTGTTAATCTGGTCTGGCGGGCCCAGTTCCGGCAGGTTCTCAAAAGGCAATCGCCGGGTAATTTTCCACTTCCCGCCGACCTGCTCCACCAGATAGCGGGCGGTGGTCGGTTCCTCCAGGCCGTTGACAGTGAAGGTAATTTGGACCACATTCTGCCGGGGCAGTTCACCAATCACCGTATCGCGAGCCGCGCCGGAAGCAGACAGGTCGGCGTCGGTTTCCAGGTTGGGGTAGTAGGCAATTTTCGATACAGACAGGGCAAAGGTATCACCAAAGCCGGACAGGCCAAAATAGGCGGCGTTGCCGGCCCGATATTCCACCTCGGCGTCACCGGCCAGAAAATCGGCAGGGTCCCAGTTGGCATAAGTTTCTTTGCACAGGCTGGTTTGTCCGTCTTCGCCGCCGGCACATGTGGAGGCATAGAAGGCCAGCACAATCATTTCCGGGAACGTGACCGAGGTAATATCTTCCGGCGGCTCTCCCCAAAAATCGACCGTGGAAAAGGCCGGCGCGGCCAGCCGGCGGTTCATTTCACCCGGTGCGTAGTACTGGTCCCAATACGTTTGGAGGTCGGGATTCAGCCGGTACACAGAACGGACAACCAGCTGACTGCGGCTGAGGCTTTTCCGGTCGATGACGGTAACGTTGCGGGTTGCCTGGTCGATGGAAACGCCTCCACTGCCGCGGAAAAAGCCAATCGGGTCGTAGCGGGGCGGGATATCGCGGGGAAAGTCCCACGGCTCGGAATTCTGCTGGAAGCGGAAAATCGAAAGCTCATTGTCCCCCTGAACCAGCAGTTCGGGCAGGTTTTCGCCATTGGGGCCGTTGGTATCTGTATCGGTCACGTCAAAAAGACTGACTTCGGCATCCCCCTCGCTCAGGTAATCCCGACCGGGGACACGCAAGACGTAGGGAAAAATCACCGGCGGGTTGCCCCGGTCGTTATCGTAGATGACCACCTGCAGAGGTCCCCGTCCGTTGCGGGTGTTGAAGCGGTAGTGGACCACCCACTCCTCAAAATTATCGCCGTCGGTGTCTGTGCGCTCAACGTTGCTGACAGAAAAGTTTTTCTGCAGGTCCGGCGGCACAGCAGATTCAAAGGAGATGAGCTGTTGGAAGCTGAGGTTGTAAGCCGCTCTGCGCAGGTAAGGCATAGGGTCAATGCGGAAGAGAATGATGAAGAAGGTAAATACCGTTGCCGCCATCAATATCACGAGGATGAAATTAAGAATCATCTCGCCGGGCTGAATCGCCGCCAGCAAGGCCCCGCGAGTACGCAGAAACATCACCCCCGCAGTCAGAACAAGCAGGACCAGAAAAATGACCCGTGTAGAATCAAGAACCAAGGTACGCCTCCTGTGAAAATACGACCACCGGCGGCTGACCGCCGACCGCCGAACCGGTAGGCGGAGCATCCCGATGCCCGCCGGGGTGGTTGCCTGACCCGCCCGGCAT
>RFJV01000226.1 GCA_003694775.1 Chloroflexota bacterium
CCGGCTGAACATCAGCATTAATCCAACCGGAGAAGAGACCTTGAAACCTCCCCTGCCAAAAGAGCACGGTTCCTGGGCTATGTTCATCGTACCGCTCGTGCTGGGGCTGGCGGTTGCTCCCACCTGGGAGGGGCCGGTAATATGGCTGTTGCTGGCCGCGCTGGCCTTCTTTTTGCTCCGCTACCCTCTGGCGATGCTGGTAAAAACGCGGCGCAGTCAGCGGGTCAACCGCGGTTACTGGCTGAAATGGGCCGCGGTGTACGGCCTGGTCAGCGGGGGTGTGGGGCTGTGGCTGGTGTTTGGCTACGGGCTGTGGCTACTGCTGTGGGTGGGGGTAATCGGGGCTGGATTGCTGGCCCTGCACCTGTGGCTGGTGGCCCGCCGGCAGGAAATGAGCGTGGTAGGCGAACTGGCCGGCATCTTCGGCCTGGCCCTCGGCGCACCGATGGCCTACTACACGGCCAGCGGTCAGCTTGACCGGGTGGCCGCGGTGCTGTGGCTGATTAATGCCCTCTACTTTGGCGGAACCGTTTTCTACATCAAGCTCAAGGTGCGCCAGCAACCCCGCCTGCCCGCGCCGGCGCGGGTCGCCGAAAGGCTGGTCAAGGCCCGCGCCTGCCTGACCTACCACACCGCCGCGCTGACCATTGCCGCCGGGCTGGTCGCCTTCCGCATGGCCCCCCTGCTGACCCCTCTGGCCTTTGTGCCGGTCACCATCAAGGCGGTGCGCGGGGCTTTGCACTGGCAGGACAAAAAATCATTGAGCCTGGTTCGTCTGGGCGTGGCGGAGATTTTCCACGCCCTGGCTTTTACCATCCTGATTATCCTTGCTTTTCGCGGAAATGGAGTTTTGTAAATGGCTGACACGGTTCTGGATGTCCGGCAAACGCCGCCGGCCCAACGGCATCCTCTGATTTTGCAGACTTTCGACGCCCTGTCGCCGGGAGAATCGTTTATCCTGGTCAACGACCACGAGCCTCGACCGCTTTTCTACCAGTTTCAGGCCGAGCTGGGGGGCCAGTTTTCATGGGAATATCTTGAGCAGGGGCCGGAGGTCTGGCGGGTCAGAATTGGCAAGAAAGAATCATCCCCGGCAAACTACACCTTCATCCCCAACCTGTTCGACCAGATACCCGATATTCCTGCCGACTCTATCCTGAGCCGCACCGTCCACAGCGACGACCGGCTCAAGACCATCCTCTTTGCCTTTGCTCCGGGACAGGAGCTGTCCGAACATACCGCTGCGCAAACGGCCATCCTTTATTTCCTGCAAGGGGAGGCAGACCTGACCCTGGGCAGTGACCGGCTCCAGGCCGTGGCCGGAACCTGGGTGCAGATGCCTCCCCATTTACCGCACAGTATTACGGCCAAAAGCCGGGTGCTGATGCTGTTGATGATGTTCAAGGACAGCTAACAGCAATGGAAACAGGTGGATTCCGGATTCGATTTCCGGCAATGGCCTTGGGGGGATTGGCTTTGCTGGCCGCGCTGTGGGCCGGACTGCTCCGGATGGGTTGGACGTGGCCTGTACTTCGACCCACCCTTCCCGCCGCGCACGGCCCGCTGATGATTGGCGCCTTTTTGGGTACGGTGATTGCCGTGGAGCGGGCCGTAGCCCTGCGCCGCGGCTGGACCTTTGTTGGCCCTGTACTGACCGGCCTCGGCGGGCTGGCTCTGATAGCCGGCCTCCCCCAGCCGGTTGGCCCGGTGCTGATAACGCTGGGGAGCGTCGGGCTGGTGGCGGTGTTTGGCCTTATCCTGCGGCTGGAAACCGCCACCTACACCGCGGTGATGGCCCTGGCCGCACTGCTCTGGCTGGTCGGTAATGGGCTGTGGCTGGCCGGATGGCCCCTGGCCCACGTGGTTTACTGGTGGGGCGGCTTTCTGGTGCTGACCATCGCCGGGGAGCGGCTGGAGCTGGGCCGTATTCTGCGCCACTCCCGGACCGTGCAGGGCATGTTTCTGGCCTCGGTGGGGCTTCTGCTGGTTGGACTGCTGGTTCTGTTGGCGGCCTACGACCTGGGTGTCCGTATCTTTGCCGTGGGGACGGTGGCCCTGGCCCTGTGGCTTCTGCGCTGCGATGTGGCCCGCTACACGGTCAGGAAAAGCGGGCTGACCCGCTTCATCGCCGTTTGCCTGCTGACCGGCTACGGCTGGCTGGCCCTGAGCGGCCTGCTGGCCCTGGTCTACGGCGGCGTGACGGCCGGCTTCCTGTACGATGCCGTTCTGCATACCCTGTATGTAGGCTTCGTGATGGCGATGATTTTCGGCCACGCGCCGATTATCTTTCCGGCAGTGATGGGCAGGGAAATTCCCTTTTCGACCCGCTTTTACCTGCACCTTCTGCTGTTGGAATTTTCTCTCCTCCTGCGCGTGGCCGGCGACCTGACCTTCTGGCTGGCGGCCCGCCAGTGGGGCGGGCTTCTGAACGCCGCCGCCATCTTGCTGTTCCTGTTCAATACCGTGCTGGCTTTAAAGCCCAACTCAATTCACCGGTAAACCATTAGCCTTTAGACAAATGAAGGTTTTGTCTCCTATTTAAGGGGTGAGGGTTGGGTTGGGCTGATATATGGTGCTTTGTCAAAACCCCAATAGTTTTGGCGTCTTTTATGCCGGTCTTCTTTCAGCTTTTGTGATTTTTGGTTACAAATTCCACGTGAAACCCACTGCCTCTTCTGATACCTGCCACAACCTTTCCGCTACCTGTTTATCCCTGGCATGTGGCTCTAATTTGCATTCGCCCACCGGACCGACCCAATAACCCAAGCCTGTAGGGCCATAAAACCCCTCCTGAGCCAGGTCTTCTTCGGTGGCACACATCACCTCAGGGTAAGAACCTTTTTCTGCTGATTGTGATAATGGTGACAGCATCAACAGACCAGCCATCATCCTTGTCATTAAACTTCCACTGGTTTTTATCAGGGATGTTCTGGAGGAACCTGGGTGACAGGCATAAACTTTTACATCCTGCTTGCCGGCCTTTTTCAACCTGTCTTGTAATTCATACACTGTCATAATCTGCGCCAGTTTGCTCTGGCTATAAGCTTTATTCGGGGTGTAATCCTTATCCCAATTCAAATCGTCAAAATTAATTGTTTTAATACCCATATTATAACCCATACTGCCAACCGTCACGATACGTCCCTTTGATTTTTCAATAAGCGGGAAAAGCAATCCTTGCAGTAAAAAATGACCAAAATGGTTTGTCCCCATCTGGCTTTCGAAACCGTCAACGGTGAGCTGTCTCTTGGGTACTTGGGCAATAGCGGCGTTGCAAATCAGGGCATCAATGCGGGGAACAGTCGCCAGGACCTTTTCTGCCGCTTTTCGTACAGAAGCAAGCTCTGCCAAATCCATTTGAATAAAGGATACGTCAGCCTGGTTACCTGATTCTTTTTTTAGTTCAGCGATGACCGCGGCAGATTTTTGGGGATTGCGGTTCAGCATCACCACTTTTGCACCTTTGGAGAGCAGTATTTTTGATGCTTCGAAGCCCGTACCGCTGGTGGCGCCGGTGATAACATATATTTTGCCGGCAAGGGAGCCAAGCCGCTCTGGTGTCCAGCCCTTTGCTCCAAATTTTGTATTGGTGCTCATTGTTCTAACTCCTTAATTGAATTTTCGGTCACGTTTGTCTCAGAAATTGAAGCTGGTAGTAGTATAGTATACAAATTGGAAAATTTGAATATATAAATCAGCCAAATATTTACACAAAACTATAAATTTATAGAGAAATGATTGATTTATGGGCGGATGTCTGCTATACTGCGGTTCATAGATTAAAGATAAACCGTTTCTATCGAGGTGGGAAGAAATGGAAGACCGGTCGCGAAAAATATCGGAACTTATCAGCTTGTTGGAACGACATGCCGTTCGGGAAGGATTGAACTCCACCAGCATTGATAATTTGTTTTTGGGGCGAGCCACCCAACCAGACCCGCTCCAGCCTCAAATTTATCCGCCCTCCATTGTTATTGGGGCACAAGGTCGCAAGGTTGTCTATTTGGAGGGCAAGCGATACGAATACGGTGCTGGGAAGATGATGGCTCTATTTGTACCTATGGTTGTGGCGTGTGAAGGAGTAGAGGCCAGCCCAGAAAAGCCGATGCTTACAGCTATAATTACCATTGACCTGAACCGAATCACTGAAATGATTTTGAATATGGAACGACTTGCACCCTCTCCCATCAAACCAGATACAGATGATGCTTCCGCGATATTTTCAGCCCCCATAAAAGATAACTTGCTGGATGCGGTCATTCGTCTCCTGCGGACGCTGGATAATCCAGGCGAAGCCGCAATTCTGGGGCAATCGATTATCGATGAGATTTATTTTCGTATTTTGAGTGAAGAACAAGGGGGACGGTTCAGATATCTGCTCCAACAGCGGGGACAGATTCAACAAATCGCCAGGGCGGTTGAATATATCCACCAAAACCTGGATAAGCCTGTATCTGTGGATGAACTGGCCGATATTGTCAATATGAGCAGTTCCGGTTTCTACAAGAAATTTAAACAGGTGATGTATGTCTCACCCTTGCAGTATGCCAAGGCGGTCAAGCTCAACCGTGCCCAGGCTTACATTATGGACGGCAAAAGCGTCACCGAAGCAAGCTCCATGGTGGGGTACAACAACCTGGCCCAGTTCAGCCGGGAATATAAACGCTATTTTGGAATTTTGCCATCGGCGACGCGGATGCAGTATGAAGCCAACCGTAAACCGTCAATCCCCACTGCCTCGCTTCGGAGACTGCGTCGTCAATCATCAATCGTCAATCGTAAATCGTAAATCGTCAATCGTCAATCGTCAATCGTCAATCGTCAATCCAAATATGCCGCCTTTAACGCGTTGGTTCATCAAAACAGCAATGGTCTACCTGGCCGCGGCCCTGCTGGTCGGCCTGGGACTGGCCGCCCGCGGTCTGGGGTATGTCCCAGCGTGGTGGACGGCCCTATCGCCGGTCTATTTTCACCTGTTTATGGTTGGTTGGGTGGCCCAATTGATTTTTGGGGTAGTCTACTGGATGTTTCCCAAGTATTCCCAGGCTCACCCCCACGGCAGTGAGCGAGCCTGGCTGGCTGTGTACTGGTGCCTGAACGCGGGATTACTGCTCCGGGCGGTGGCCGAGCCAATGCTGACCCTGTGGCCGGTGGTGGGGTGGCGTTGGGGTGTGGCCGTGTCGGCCCTACTGCAGTGGACCGCCGGTCTCCTGTTTGTGGTCAATACCTGGTCGCGGGTCAAGGAGCGGTAGTATGCCTCGCCTGAGCCGATGGTTTATCCGGGCGGCGCTGGTCAACCTGGCGGTGGGATTTACTATTGGCGGCCTCCTGCTGGGGCACAAAGCTTTCCCCGTACACCCTCTTTTGTGGCGGCTGTTTCCCCTACATATCGAACTGCTTCTCTTTGGCTGGACGCTTCAACTGATTATGGGGGTCGGGTTCTGGATTTTTCCCCGCTTCTGGCGGTCGCGCGGGAATGAGCGACCGGCCTGGCTGGCCTTTTTTCTGCTCAATGCCGGCGTCTGGCTGGCCGGCCTGTCGCCGATGCTGTCCCTGCCCCCGGTTTTGCTGACCACCGGCCGTCTGCTGGAGCTGGCCGCGGTGGCGGCTTTCGCGGTCCACGCCTGGCCGCGAATCAAACCGCCCGGCGCGTCTGGCAGGGGATTTTGATGATGCCTCTTTGAAAATGGGGGAGAAGGTGATAATGCCTGTTTTCTTGCCCCACCGCCGTCAGGAAGTTACCGGTGAGTGAATTCATTCCGTTTTGTTAACTTCCATTAAATGCATCAGCTCTACCAGCACATCTTTGATTTCCTGCAGTCGTTTATCGGGTAACCGCCGCAAGTTGCGTCTCAGCAAAGGCAGTCCGCCCAAGGGGGTATTTTCAATAACGGTACGGCCGGCCTCTGTTAGCTCAACATTGACCACTCTGTTGTCTTCTTGAGAGCGGGTTCGGGTAACGAGGCCGTCTTTTTCGAGTTTGGCAATCAGGGCGGAAACTGTACTGGCACTGTTGTGCAGAAAAGCCTGTGCTTGCCCTACCGTTGCTCCTCCCGTTTCGGCAAAGAAAAGCAGTAACGACAGTTCGCGGGGTTTGATACCGTACTGTTCAATAAAACGATTGGCATATTGACGTTTAAAGCGCAGTAAATCAAGGAATTTGTGAAACACCTGGTCGGCAAAGGGAAGGTCTGTTTCGGTTATGAGGTCAATAGTTTCTTCATCGGTGGGCATTTTCCATTACCTCCGGAAGTTGAGAGAAATTGGCCCTGATAGAGTTCCCGATAGAGGCCATCTTGTTGAATCAAACTTTCATGCGTTCCCTGGGCAACAATACGGCCGTCCTGGACAACACAGATTAAATCCGCGTTACGGATGGTGCTGAGACGATGCGCAATAACAACGGCGGTTCGTCCTTCCATCAGCTTGTCTAACGCTTCCTGAATAAGAGCCTCCGTTACCGTATCCACACTCGCCGTTGCTTCATCGAGAATAAGAATGCGCGGGTTCACTAAAGCGGCGCGGGCAATACACAACAACTGCCGCTGGCCCACCGACAAATTTACGGCCCCTTCCAGAATCTGCGTCTCGTAACCATCGGGCAAGGCGGAAATAAAGTTGTGAGCATTCGCCAGCCTGGCCGCGGCGATGACCTCTGTCATAGCCGCATCCGGGCGGCCAAAGCGGATATTATCGGCGATGGTGCCGGCAAAAAGAAACGGGTCTTGGGGAACCAGGCCAAACTGCCGGCGCAAAGACACCTGGGTTACGGAACGTACATCAATCCCATCGATGTAAACAGCGCCTGAGGTGGCTTCATAAAAGCGGGCAATGAGATTGGCAATGGTTGTTTTGCCGGCGCCGGTTGGTCCCACTAAGGCCACCGTTTGCCCTGGCGCAACCTCCAGGTTA
>RFJV01000227.1 GCA_003694775.1 Chloroflexota bacterium
CTAGAAAAGCACGTTCGCCAGTTTGCGGCGGTACTGGCGGGTCAGTTCCTCTTCCTCGCCGATGAGATTGAACAGGGCCAGCATAGCCTTGCGCGCCCCATCATCGTTGTACTTGCGGTCGCGGCGCACCACCTCCAGAAATTCATCCAGGGCCTCGATGTACCGCTCCTCGGTTGCCAGCAGGCAGGCCAGGGCGTAACGGCTGGCAACATCGTTGGGGTCGGCGGTGATTTTGGCCCGCAGTTCCGGCTCGGTGTGTCCCGCGGCGAACTGGCGGAACTCCGCAGTGGCAATCAGCGAGTCTGCGACCTGCCGCTCGCGACTGCCCGGCGGAATCTTTTCCAGCAGGGCCTTGCCTTCCTCGATGCGGCCCTGCTTCAGCAAAGTTCGCCCCAGGCCGACCATCGCCGGGTAGTGGTCCGGTTCTTCCTGGAGCGCGGCCTTGTAGTTTGTCTCGGCCATTGCCAGCTGACCGGCCTGCTCCCAGTCGAATCCCTGCCGGGCCAGCAGGTCGGCTTTGGACGGCAGAAGCCGGTCGATAAACTGGCGTACCTGCGGTTCGGGCAAGGCGCCGGTAAACTGGGCCACCATCTTGCCGTTCATAAAAGCCTTAACCGCGGGAATACCCTGAATGCCCAACTGCATCGCCACACCGGGATTGCGGTCCACATCCATTTTTGCCAGAATGAACTGCCCGCCGTACTCAACGGCCAGCTTTTCCAGTACCGGCCCCAGCATCCGGCACGGACCGCACCATTCGGCCCAAAAATCTACCACCACCGGGACCTGTTTGGAGCGTTCCAGAACTTCTGCGGCAAAGGTCTGGTCGGTTACATCGATAATGAAGTTTCGGGTGGTTGCTTGCATCATTTTATCTCCCAATCTCTAATCTCCAATCTCCAATCTCTACTTCCCATCCCCCAATTTCCAGTCTCCGCGCAAGAATCGCCGGGCTGTTTCGGCCAGCACTGCCGCGCCGATGGGGAGCACGTCTTCATTGATGTCAAAAATATTGGTGTGGTGACTGCGCACCACGCCATCGGGAATGGCCGCGCCGACCATTATCATCGCCCCTGGTGCTTGCTGGCACATATAGGCAAAATCTTCGGCCCCCATCCCCATTGGCTCCTGGGTAACGGCTTGGGGGCCGACCACCTCGCCGGCCACTTCAGACAGCCAGCCGGTTACGGTGGGGTCGTTCCAGCCGGCGGGGTAGCCGCGCTGGATTTCCAGCCGGAAATCCCCGCCCAGCGGACGGACGACCTCCAGCGCCCGCTCCACTTCCTCAATCAGCAGTTCCCGCACCTGGGGGTCAAAACTGCGCAGGGTTCCGTGCAGGTAGACCTCCGGCGGAATAACGTTGCTGGCCGTGCCGGCGTGCACCTGTCCCAGGCTGACCACCGCCGGCTTCATCGGGTCTACGCGGCGGGCCACAATGCCGTGCAGGGCTATCAGCACCGGAGCCAGCATCCAGATGGGGTCACGGCCTTCGTGGGGATACGCGCCGTGACCGCCGTCGCCGAGAATCCAGGCTTCAAAGGTATCCACCGCGGCGGAACTCCAGCCCGGTTTGGCTTTGATGACGCCCAACGGCGCGGTCGCTTCCACGTGCAGGGCAATGACCGCATCCACCCCGTCGAGCGCGCCGTCGGCAATCATCCGCGGCGCGCCGCTCAGGCCCTCTTCGTCCGCGTTTTCTTCCGATGGCTGGAAAAGCAGACGCACCCGGCCCCGCAGGTTATCGCGGGCAAAACTTTCCTTGAGCAGATGGGCCACGCCCAGCAGAATGGCGGTGTGCGCGTCGTGGCCGCAGGCATGCATCACTCCTTCATTAACCGAGGCGTATTCGGCTCCGGTTTCTTCCGTGATGGGCAGGGCATCCATATCGGCCCGGATGGCAATGGTTGGCCCGTCAGCGGACCCCATTTCGGCCACCACGCCGGTTTTGCCCACTCCGGTGCGGATAGACCAGCCGCCAATTTCCTGCAGAGTATCCGCCACCAGTTGGGCAGTGCGAAATTCCTGAAAACTCAATTCCGGATGTTGGTGAATATCTCGCCGCAAACGAACCAGTTCAGGTTGCAAGGCTCTGGCTTCTGATAACATCATCTCATCTCCAAAAATAGTTTGGGAGTTTGTTAGTTGGAGAGTTGGTTAGTTTGGGAGTTCTACTCCTCACCCTCTCCCCTTGTCTCCCCGTCTCCAATCTCCAATCTCCAATCCCCTAATCTCTAATCACCATTCTCCCACTGTCGCAGCAACCGGGCCAATTCCGTATGGCGCCGGATAACGGCATCGGGGTTGACCCCCTGCGCCGGTGTATCCGCCGCGGCGACCCATTCTTCCTGGTTGACGCCGGTGTACTGCACCCCCCGCATACCGACTCCCTTTGCGCCGGCAATATCGGTGCGGAGCAGGTCGCCCACGTGGACGGCCTCTGCCGGCTCTACCCCCAGGGCGCGCAGGGTCGACAGGAACGCATCCGGGTGGGGCTTACTGCGGCCCAGCTCGTCGGAAAAGGTCAGGTGGTCAAAATAGGGCAGAATGCCGTCCCTGGCCATCAGCTCGCGCAGAACCCAGCCGGGGGTCAGGCCGGTATCGGAAATGACCGCCAGCCGGTAGGTCCGGGCCAGTTGGGGCAGGGCTTCCGCCGCGTCGGGGACCAGGGTGGGCAGGTCTTCGTAAACGCTGGTTGCCAGCCGGTGCTGTATTTCGCTCCGGTCTGCCGCGGGGAGCGGCAGGTGCAGTTCGGCCAGCATAATTTCCAGCCATTCATCGGTGGTCAGGGTGCGGTACTCTTCCATCCAGACGCGCGTCCACGTTTTCCGGGCGACCCGCACCGCGGCCTGCACGGCCTCCATTGTCAGGCTGACCCCCGCCCGCTGTTCCACCATCTGCTGTAGCTCCCGCAGGCGGCGGTGCCTGTCAACCGGATTGCTGGTGTAGAGGGTGGCCCAGAAGTCGAAGGTGATGGCTTTAATGGACAAGCAAGGCCTCCTTGATTTGCCGGGCCAGGTGACGTGCCCGCGCCGGCGCGTCGCCCACATACTGGCCGGCGTCCAGCAGGGCCAGCACCTGCTCCGGCGAAAGGTAGCGGGTGATGTACTCGTCGGCGGTGAGGCGGTGGGGCAGGGAGTTTTCCTGTCCCCCGGCGATGTCGGCCCAGGCGGCCAGGCTGTGTTCGCGAATGCGCTCGTGCAGGGCCTGCCGGTCTGCGCCGGCACGGGCCGCGGCCATCATCACCCGCTCGGTGGCGGCAAACAGACCGAACTTCTGCAGGTTGCGGGCCAGGGCGTTTTCGTCGACCCGCAGGTCGCGGATGAGCCGGTGGCCGCGGCGCAGAATTTCGTCCACGGCCAGGAAGGCCGCGGGCAGGATTTCGCGGCGGTTGGCCGAATCGTCCAGGGTGCGCTCCAGCAGGGAGTGGGCCGCGTTGTCCCAGGCGGTGCGGGGCAAACCGGCCACAAAGCGGGCCAGGCTGTCGATATTTTCTGCATTGATGGGGTTGCGTTTGAACGGCATGGCGCTGGAGCCAACCTGTTTGCGGCCAAACGGCTCGGCCCATTCGCCCAGGGTAGGGGCCTGGAGCAGGCGCAGGTCGAAGGCAAATTTGTACAGCGACCCGGCCAGCCCGGCCAGGGCATTGAGGACCAGCCAGTCCTGCTTGCGCGGGTAGGTTTGGGTAGCCACGGGGAACGGTTCCAGCCCGATAGCGGCCATCACCCGTGCTTCCAGGCGGGCCGCAGTCCACGGTTCGCCGTCCGGGGCGGCGGTGGAGAGCAGTTCCTGGTAGGCCGCGGCAGTGCCGACCGCGCCTTTGAATCCCTTGCCCCGGATGCCGTTCCGCACCCGGCGCAGTTCGGCCAGGTCGGTCAGCAGGTCGAAGCCGTATTGGGCCAGGCGGTAGCCCAGCGTGGTCGGTTCTGCCGGCTGGAGGTGGGTAAAGGCGATAATGGGCGTATCGGCCCAGCGTTCAATCTGGCCGGCCAAATCGGCCAGCAGGTCCGACAGGCGGGTCAGCACCAGGTCCAGGCTTTCGCGCAGGCGCAGGGCATCGGTGTTGTCTTCGATGTCCATAGAGGTGGCGCCCAGATGGATGATGCCCCCGCCGACGGGGCACTGCTCGGCAAAAGTTTTGACCTCAGCCATCAGGTCGTGATGAATTTCGGCTTCAATCTGATGGGCGCGGTCGATGTCAATATCATCCGCGTGGGCGCGCAGGTCGTCTACCTGAGCCTGGGTGACCAGCCCTGCTTCCTGCTGGGCCTGAGCCAGGGCCACCCACAGCCGCCGCCACAGCCGGCGCTTGTGGGTTTCGCTCCAAATCCGGCGCATTTCGTCGCTTCCGTAGCGCCAGGTGAACGGTGACAGATAGGTTTGATGGTTGTACATTTCGGCCATTCTTCAAGTATAGCACGGCGGCATAAGCCGGGCAAAGTGATTGAGAGGGTGCAGACCTGCCGGCGATTGACGCGAATTCAGGTTGCTGTTAGAATGGGGAAAACTGGGGGACAAGGGGAGGGGGAGATGGGGAGACAAGGAGACAAGGAGACAGGGAGACAAGGAGACAGGGAGACAGGGAGACAGGGAGACAAGGTGAGGGGGTGAACTCCCCAACTAACAAACTCTCCAACTCTCCAACTCCCCAACTCCCCAACTAACAAACTAACCAACTCACCAGGAAACTGCTATGCCTCAAATTCAAGAATCTTCGCTGATAAAAGATGTGCTGATAGTTACCCTCAAGCCTTTTGCCGACGAGCGGGGGCGTTTTATGGAGACCTTCCGCAAGGAGTGGTTTCCTCAGCGCAGTTGGGAAATTGTGCAGACGAACCGGTCGGACTCGAAGGCCGGCGTCCTGCGGGGTCTGCATTATCATTTCAAGCAGGTAGACTACTGGTACGTGGTCAACGGCAGAATTCGGGCCGGGCTGTGCGACCTGCGGCCCGGTTCGCCGACCTATATGGCCGTGCAGACAGTTGAGATGGGGGAGGAAAATCAGGTAGGGCTGTTCATTCCGGTGGGGGTGGCGCATGGTTTTGTGGCCCTGACCGATGCCACGCTGACCTACCTGGTGGACAACTACTACGATGGGGCAGACGAGTACGGCGTGGCCTGGAACGACCCGGACATTGCCCTGCCCTGGGGGGTGGATGCGCCGGTGCTTTCGGCGCGGGATGCCGCCAACCCGCGCCTGCGCGATATTCCGCCAGAAAAATTACCCCGTTGATGCAAGTAGAGGCGGGACTGAGACCCGCCTCTACTCCGTTGTGTTTATTATTTCAACCCGATGGCCCGGTAAAGCTGGTCGAAGTCCATCGATTTACTGAGCAATTCCTCAAAGAGGGTCACTTTTTCCATCTGGCGGATGCGGGTCTTGCCAAAGAACCGCTCCACTTTTTCCACGGTAGTAAAAGTATCGTCCGGACCGAGGATGATAGCCACTCCCCGCTCCGCGGCTTTGGCTTCAATCATGGGGTTGGGCCGCACGTTGCCGGTGAGGATGAGGGCCTTGGTCGAAGTTTCCAGCGCGGCCAGCTGGATGTCGGGCCGGTCGCCGCCGACGATGACGGCCTTGTTGGTGACCCGGCGGAAGTAGTTGAGCGCGTGCTCCACATTCATCGCCGAGACCATCACGTTTTCTACCAGCTCATCGCCGCAGTCGCCGCAGAGAAGTTCCCCGCCGATGGCTTCCACAATGTCGCTGACGCTGATAGCCCCCAGCACCCGCTCGTGGGGCAGAACGGCCAGCACGGGGACGTCCTGCTTCAGCAGGTAGGGCTGAACTTTCTTGGATACAAAATCCAGCCGGTTGCGGGGCACACTGTTGATAATCACCCCGACCATCCGGTCGCCCATGCGCTTTTGTGCCATCAGGGCGTCGTCTACGGTTTGCAGGTCATCCTGGTAGCCTATCACCGTGACCACGCGGGCATCGAGCAGTTCCACCGTTTCCGGCGGGGAGAGATGCACAATGTAGCCCTCGCGGAAGTTGTTGCTTCCTTCCATCACCACAATGTCCTTACCCTGGGCTGCGGTATCCGCGGCCTGTTTGACCATGTCGCGGTAGTCGCTTTCTTCCGTGGTGAGGACATGCTCCATTTGCTGTTGGGTCAGCACCACGGGGGCCAGCGTGTCGAGTGATTCCGGGAGTTTGAAGGCTTCTTTGACAAACCGGGCGTCCTCGTCGATACTGCTTTTTGCCAGCACGCGGGCCGCACTGCTGAACGGTTTGAGATAGCCAACTTTGAAGCCATCCTTCTGCAGCCGGTGCATCAAGGCTACACAGATGGCGCTTTTGCCCGAAAAGTTTTGCGTCGATGGGATGTATAATTTGATTGCCATTTCCTTAACTCCTAGAAGTAACGTTAGTAATCGCCGCCTTGACCGGCTGATTTCAGGATTGCAGAATCAGGCGCATATCCACGCCGACCGCCCCGCGGCCCTTTTCAAAGACCATCAGGGGGTTGATGTCCATTTCAACGATTTCCGGAAAATCGGTGACCAACTGCGACAGCCGGAGCAGAACATCGGCTACCGCGTCCAGGTCAGCCGGCGGCTCGCCGCGAACCCCGCGCAGGAGGCCGTAACTGCGAATTTCCTGAATCATTGCCATGGCTTCTTTGCGGTCAAAGGGGGCCACGCGGAAGGAGACGTCTTTCAGTACTTCCACGTAGATACCGCCCAGACCAAACATCACCAGCGGGCCAAACTGCGGGTCCCGGTTCATCCCGGTGATGACTTCCTTGCCGCCGCGCATCATTTCCTGCACCAGACAGCCCCAAATCTGGGCGTTGGGCTGGTATTTCTGCGCCCGGTAGACCATCAGGTCGAAGGCGTCCCGCACTTCGCTGGGACTGTCCAGGCCCACGCGCACGCCGCCTACGTCGGTTTTGTGCAGGATGTCGGGGGAGGCAATTTTCATCACCACGGGGTAGCCGATTTCGTCGGCGTAGGCGACGGCTTCATCAGCAGTGGTGCACAGTTTGGACTTGGGAATCCGGATGCCGTAAGCGGTCAGGATGTCGCGGCTTTCGGCATCGCCAATCTGTACCCGGCCTTCGGCCCGGACTTTTTCAAAGATGCGGGCCACTTTATCGCGGTCCACGTCGAATCGTTCAAACTGCGGCAGAGGCTCTTTGGCCCATTGGGCCTGCTGAACCATCGATTTGATGACCACCGCGGCCCGTTCGGGGGTGGGGTAGCCGGGGATGCTGCGCTCGGAGAAGATGCGGTAGGCCTCTTTCAGACTGGCTTCGCCGACAAAGCAGGCCACTACCGGCTTCCGGCTGTCTGCCGGCTGGCTCTCGGCCGCGTCGGCCATAAAGTTGGCGATGTTGTCCACGTCGGTCATCACCTGGGGGGTCAGGATGACCAGCACCAGGTCCACGTTCTCATCGGCCAGGGCGGCTTCCAGAGCCAGCTTGTACCGGTCGGAGCGAGCATCGCCCAGCACGTCGATGGGGTTGAGAACGCTGGCGGCTTCTGGCAGGGCGGCCCGCAGGCGTTCCTGGGTATCGGGGGAGAGAGCGGCCAGCTTCAGCCCCTTATGCTCCAGGGCGTCGGTGGCCATAATGCCCAACCCCCCGGCATTGGTGATGATGGCGATGCGGTCGCCGCGCGGCAGGGGCTGGCGGGCAAACCCCAGGCCGATGTCCAGCAGTTCGCTGATGGAGGTGGCCCGGATGATGCCGGCCTGCTTGAAGGCCGCTTCGTAGGCCCGTTCCGAGCCGGCCAGCGTACCGGTGTGGCTGGATACGGCTCTCGACCCGCCGCTGGTGGTTCCGCTCTTGATGGCAATGACCGGCTTCTTCTTGGTGATTTGGCGGGCTTCGCTGATGAAGCGTCCGCCGTCTACAATACCTTCCAGGTAGGCCAGAATGACGTTGCTGTCGTCGTCGTTGCTCCAGGCTTGCAGGAAGTCCAGCTCATTGAGGTGGGCCTTGTTGCCCAGGGAAACGAAGCGGGAAAAGCCGATATTCTGGGCAATGCACACGTCCAGAATACCCACACACAAGGCCCCGGACTGGGACATAAAGGCCATTTTGCCCCGCTTGGGCATAGTCTCGGTGGCAAAGGTGCAGTTGTACGGGACAATCGTGTCCAGCACCCCCACACAGTTTGGCCCCACAATAGGCATGTTGTGCTTTTCTGCAATTTCCGCCATCTGGCGCTCCAGCCTCAGACCTTCGCCGCCGGTTTCGCGGAACCCTGCAGAAATGATAATGACTGCCCCAACTCCATTATTGGCGCAGTCATTCAATGCCTCCATGACCCGTTTGGCCGGAACAACGATAACAGCCAGGTCTACACGTTCGGGTACGTCGCCCAGGGAGGGATAGGCTTTGTACCCCAGAATTTCATCGGCTCCAGGGTTGATAGGGTAAATTGCCCCACCGTATTTGCTCTCTATCAGATTGTAAAGGATAGAGTAGCCCAGTTTACTCGGAGACCTGGAAGCACCGATGATGGCAATGGATTTTGGGGAAAAGAGTGAATCAAGCATAGGTTTTGGTACTCCGTTTTTGGGAATAAACTCGCTTGGTCGGTAGCTAATAATATTCGCAACTGAAAAGTATACGCAAATATACCGCAGATGTCTAGTGATGAATGTCACAAAGTTTGTGGACGGATGGCACCTGTTCAGTGAAACTTCTGGCGTTTGGTGGGGTTATTATATAATTATTCCCGGAATAGACAATTTACCGCGGGGGCTAAAAAGGGCGGGCGGGCCGTCCGCAAATTTTTCGCGAATACACGACCTGTCCCCGCCAGAGAGATGGTAGGACAACTGCTAGCAGTTGTCCTACCATCTTGCGACGATAACGAGAATACCCGTACCGGGCACAAGTGAAAAATTCGTTGCCCTTTATCCGTAGCCCTGGCATCCGTAGCCCTGGCATCCGTAGCCCTGGCATCCGTAGCCCCGGCATCCGTAGCCCCGGCATCCGTAGCCCCGGCATCCGTAGCCCCGGCATCCCAATGCCGGGCGAGTCAGTCAACCACCCCGGCGGGCATCGGGATGCTCCGCCTACGGGGTAAACGGCTATTTTCACAGGAGGCAATCCATTCGTGTATCCGTGCTGTATTCGTGGACGGCCAGAAACGTCCAACCCACCCCCATCCTTCGCCGGGTGTTTGCGTTAAGACCGGAA
>RFJV01000228.1 GCA_003694775.1 Chloroflexota bacterium
GGGGCAGGATACGGTGGCCCGGCTGGTGGCGGCCCTGCGGAGCCGTGAAGCCGCGGCGGTATGGCTGTCAACCATGGGGCCGTGGGGACCGCCGGTCTATGTGGCTGTGCTGGTGGCGCAGGTTTTTACCGCCGTGGTGCCGGGGCATGCCCTGCTGGTGGCCGCGGGGTACGTGTACGGATTCAAGGCCGGTCTCCTGCTGAACATTCTGGGAGAAATCGGCGGCAGTCAGGTGGTGTTCTGGCTGGCGCGGCGGCAGGCCCGGCCCCGTGCCTATCGTTTGCTCCGGCGCTACGGGATGAGCCGCTGGATAACCGCGGCCAACCGCCTGAACATAACTTTTTTTCTGGTCTGCTTCTGGGTTCCGGTGATTCCCAGCAATGCGGCCAACTACCTGGCCGGGCTGAGCCGGCTGTCGTTTCCGGCCTTCCTGTTTGCCAATCTCGTGGGCCGTCTGCCCGGCCTGACTATGGCCACGCTGATTGGCTCGCACGGCCTGGAATTTTCCTGGACGCAGTGGGCAGGGTTGGCAATTCTGGGCGCAGTGGCTATAATTTCAGGGCGAATTCTAACGCCGCGGCTGGAGCGCCGTTTTCTCAACCGCCGGCGCCAGGGGAAGGGAGAAAAAGAGGTTGGACTGGTAGAAACGTAAACAATTCCATTTCAAATTCAGCATCAAATTCGTATTTCGGAGTGATAAAAATGTATTCTCCCTCCCAGATTTCATACATCGGCCACGCAACGGTCTTGATTGAACTCGACGGCGTCCGGCTTTTAACCGACCCTCTGCTCAGAAACCAGGTAATGCATCTGCGCCGCTGGCGTATTTTATCCAGGCCGGTGGTCCAGCCGCGTCTGGATGCGGTGCTCATTTCCCATCTGCATTTTGACCATCTGGACCTGCCTTCCCTGCGTCTGCTGGACCGGTCTATCCCGGTCATTGTGCCGCGGGGCGCAGGGGTGATTCTGGACCGGCTCAACTTCCGGCGGATTTACGAGGTCTCTGCCGGGGAGGTGGTGCAGGTGGGGGCCGTGCGGGTGCGGGCAACCATCGCCCGGCATTCCGGTGAGCGGCATCCCTTTGGCCCGGTTGCCGACGCGCTGGGCTACCTGGTGGAAGGCAGTAAAACCGTCTATTTTGCCGGCGATACCGACCTTTTCCCGGAAATGGCCTCACTGGCTGACCGCCTGGACGCGGCCCTCCTGCCGGTTTGGGGTTGGGGGCCTACCCTCGGTGCGGGCCACCTGGACCCGTGGCGGGCGGCCCAGGCCCTGACCCTGCTTCGTCCGGCCCTGGCTGTCCCCATTCACTGGGGCACGTTTTACCCGGTCGGAATGGGGTGGGCCAATCCCAGATTCCTGCAGGACCCGCCCTATGAGTTTGCCCATTATGCCCTCCGGCTGGCCCCGGATGTGCGTGTTCGGATTGTTGCCCCCGGTCATAACATACCGCTGAACATTCCGGGGCTGGCCCGCCAGCCGCTGGACCTGGGGTACAAATCTTATGCCAATGCAGTTGCTCGTTGATGCCCTGACCGCCCTGTTTATCTTTTATGCAATGCTGGTGGTTGTCTTTATCATCCTGGACAACCGCAGTCCCCAATCTACCTTTGCCTGGCTCCTGCTGTTCATTTTCTTTCCCATTGGCGGCTTCATCATTTACTTTTTCTTTGGCCGCGAAATCAAAGCCTTCAGCCGCACCCAGCAGGAGGCCGGCGAGGAGATTTACCGCGACCTGGAAGAAGTGCTGTCCCCCTTGCTGGCGCGGCAGGACAGCATTCTGGAAGAAATTCGCCGCTATCAAAGCATCGCCGCCTACCGGAAACTGCTGGAGCTGTCGCGGCGCAATGTTCTCTCTGCTCTGACCACCCGCAACCGGGTGGAAGTTCTGCAGAATGCCCAGCAAAAATACCCCCGCCTGCTGGAAGACCTTCGGCAGGCCCAACATTCCATCCATCTGGCCTACTATATCTGGGCCTCGGACCCGTTTACCGAGCAGGTTAAGGAAATTTTGCTGGAGCGGGCCGGCGCCGGGGTAGAAGTCCGGATGATGTACGATGCGGTCGGCACAGGGTCGGCCCTGAGCAGTCAGTACATTCGAGAGCTGAAGGCCGGCGGGGTAGAGGTTTACCCCTTTTCGCCCAAGTACAAACTGCATACCCTGGGCTACCGCAACCACCGCAAAATCGCGGTCATCGACGGGCGGATTGGCTACACCGGCGGAATGAATATCGGCCAGGAACACCTGGACGGCGGAAAATATTTTGACTGCTGGCGAGATACCCATCTCCGGGTGGAAGGCGAAGCCGCCCTGGTTTTACAGGCCGTTTTTGCCACCAGCTGGTACACCGCCACGGCCCAAAAACTGCTCGACCCGGCCTATTTTCCCCTGGAAACGGATGTCGACCATTTCTTGCCGGTCCAGGTGGTGGCCTCCGGCCCCGATACCGAGTGGCGGGCCATTCGTCACCTGTATTTTTTGATGATTACCTCCGCCGCGGAACGGATTTATATTCAATCCCCCTTCTTTATCCCCGACGACAGCATTTCCGAGGCCCTCAAGTCTGCCGCGCTGGCCGGCGTGGAGGTCAAAGTGATGTGCGCCCCCAGGGGAAGCACCTACAACGTACCCTATTGGGCCGCCAATACCTATTTCAAGGAGATGGCCCGCGCCGGCGTGCGGGTTTTTCTGTACCAGCGCGGTTATTTTCATCCCAAAACCATCGTCATCGATGGCCGCATCTGCTCTATCGGCTCGGCGAACATGGATATCCGGAGCTTCAGCATCAACTATGAGACCAACGCCGTCATCTATGATGAAAAGATTGCTGGCCAGATAGAGCAGGCTTTTCAGCACGACCTGCAGTACTGCACCGAATTCACCCTGGAAGCGTACGAACAGAAGCCGGTTCTGGCGCGCCTGCGCGATTCGGTTTGCCGGCTGTTTTCGCCGTTGCTCTAAACCCACATTTGAGGGAGAACAATGACCAACCCGTTTGACCTGCTGGAGCTACCCGGACGGCCCACGTGGGCGGAAATCAATCTCGACGCCCTGGCCCGAAACGTGCAGATTCTGGCCGATACGGCCCGGCCCGCCCGTCTGATGGCCGTGGTCAAGGCCAATGCCTACGGGCACAGCGCCGAAGCCATCGCCCGGACTGCGCTGGACAGCGGCGCGCAGTGGCTGGGCGTGGCCACCCTGGCCGAGGGCGTCATTCTCCGGCTGGCCGGCATCACCGCGCCGATACTGGTGCTGGGCTATCTGCCCGACTCCCAGGCCGCCGATGCGCTCAAGTTCGACATCCGGGCCACGGTGTTCAACCACTCTACCGTACAGGCTTTCAGCCGGGCCGCGCAGGAGGCCGGGCGTACGGCCCGTCTGCATCTGAAGGTGGATACCGGGATGGGCCGGTTGGGGCTGTTGCCAGACCAGGTGGTTCCGTTTCTGCAGGCGGCCCGCCTGCCGGGGGTCGAGATTGAAGGCATCTTTACCCACTTTGCCCGCGCCGATGAAGCCGACCTGTCGCCGACGCTGGCCCAACTGGCCCGCTTCCGGACTCTGCTGTCGGAGCTGGACCGGCTGGGACTGCGCCCGTCCATTACCCACGCGGCCAACACCGCGGCCACCATTCGCCTGCCGGAAGCCCGGTTCGATATGGTGCGCACGGGTATTGGTCTGTACGGTCTGCGGCCATCCCCGGAAACGCCTCTGCCGGACGGGATGGCGCCGGTTTTGTCGCTCAAATCCACGGTGGGGCAGGTCAAAACTCTGCCGCCGGGCAGTCCCATCGGCTACGGGGCCACCTACCACACGCGCGGGGAAGAAACCATCGCCATCATCCCCGTTGGCTACGCCGACGGTTTCCGCCGCGCCCCCACCACCTGGGGGGAGGTGCTGGTGCACGGCCAGCGCGCCCCGCTGGTGGGGCGGGTCAGTATGGACCAGGCCGCCATTAATATCACCCACATTCCCAACGTTCAGCCGGGGGATGAAGTGGTGCTGGTGGGCCGTCAGGGCGGTGACGAGATTACCGTGGATGAAATTGCCGCCCGTCTGGGAACCATCAACTACGAGGTGGTCAGCCAGATTTTGGCCCGCGTGCCTCGCCTGGTGCGCCGGGATTCGTCGCCGGCGTTTATGAGGAAGTGAGGCCGGTGAGCCGTCCACGCATTTTTCACGAATACACGAA
>RFJV01000229.1 GCA_003694775.1 Chloroflexota bacterium
ACCAGGGCACGTCGCTTCGATACCCAACCAAACAGATACCGGCCATACCGGCACTCCGTTAAGGCGCGCCGTACGGCGATGTCATCCTTGAGCCATTCCCATTTCCGGAGGCCGCATACGGGCCGGTCAGGCCGAGGCTTTGGCCTTCCGTTCGGCGTAGTGCTGAATTTGCCGGCGCAGGTCCGATACCCCAACCGGCTTCTGCATATAGCCGTCACAGCCCGCGGCCAGACAGCGCTCCTTGTCACCTTTCATGGCGTTGGCGGTCAGGGCAATGACCGGGATGTGGCTCAGGCGGGGATTCTGCTTGAGCTTGACCGTAGTTTCCAGCCCGTCCATCCCTGGAATGTTGATATCCATCAGAATCAGGTCCGGCATCTGCTCCGCGGCGATGGTCAGGCTGTCCAGGCCGGTTTCGGCTTCCAGCATTTCATGCCCCATCGATTCGATGACCCGGCGCACGAACAGTTTGTTTTCAAAGTTGTCTTCCACGTATAAAATGCGTAGCTTGGCGGTTGGTTCTGCCACTGGAACACCTTCCCTTTGAAATGTTGAATTTTGAATGTTACATTTTGAATTTTTTATCCCCCAGCCCTCATTCCCTATCCTACTGCTTACTCCCTGCTTCCGCTTGTATGATTACCCGTTGGGCAAGAAAAGTTCACGGATAAGGTATCAATTCGATTTTAGCTGGGTTTCCACATGAGAGACCAGCGCATGGCGGTCCAAATCTTCTTTTTGCCACAGCGATAGAATATGGTGCTGTTCCAGCACCTGTTTTTCGGCATCAGAAAGCCGCTTGGCGGTAATCACCACCACCGGAATCTTATCCAGATGGGGATTTTGCCGCAAATCAGACAGAATGTCGTACCCGCTCTTGTCCGGGATGACCAGGTCCAGCACCACCAGGTCGGGGCGGGTAGTCTCTATGACCTCCACTGCCGACAGGCCGGAATAAACGGGTGTTACCTGAACGTCGCCGATGGTTTCCAGCATCCGGCCTATCAGCCGGGCATCTACCGGGTTGTCATCCACCAGGACAATTTTATACCGCCGCGCCGCCAAAGGAACCTGCGGCGGCGCGGGGATAGTCTCCGGAGTGGATTTTGTTTCTGCACCGGCAGGTTCTTCCCTCTCTCCGCCGCCGGACAGGGTGTGCAGGACCTGCTCCACCAGTTCTTTGCCGGACGAAGCCCCCTTGAGCCAGACGGAGACGGTTTTTTGCTGGAGCTGTCGCCGCAGTTCGGGGGTCAGCTCCTGGCCCGACACCACAATCACCGGGATGTGGGCCGTACGCGGCTCCTGCTTGAGCCGCTCCAGCAGGGTAAAGCCGTCCATTTCCGGCATCCGCAGGTCGGTAATGACCAGGTCGGGCATTCGCTGGCGAATCAGCTCCAGCCCTTCCACGGGGTTGTTGGCCTCAAAAATGCGGTAGTTCTTGCGTGTCCGCAAAAGGCGATGAATCAGGCGGCTGTCTGCCGGGTTGTCGTCGATGACCACGATGGTGGTAACCTGCTCGTCCAACTGCTGGAGGGCGGACTCAATCCCGTCGAGGGGGGCCGCTCCCCGGCGACCTGCCTCTGCCGGCAGGCGCAGGCTGGGCAGGCTTTCCTCGTCGGTGATGTACTTTTCCGCCGGAAACGTGTGCCCGGAGCAGTTGACCACCACGGTTTCGTCCGCCCCGATGAGGCCCTGCCGGAACATCTTTCCCAGGCCGGCAAAGGCCACTGCGGTGGCCGGCTCCACCGATATGCCTTCCAGCCGGGCCAGGCCGCGCATGGCTTCAAAGGCTTCCTCATCGCTCACGGAGAGCATATGCCCGCCGTGGGTCTGGATGGCCTGGTACAGGAGCTGGTAGCCCATACCGGGGTCGCCGGTAGAAAGCACGGTGATGCGGGTTTCCGGCGTGACCGGCTGGGCCTGGGGCAGACCGGCCTGGAAGGCGCGCACCATCGGCGAACAGCCATCGACCTGCACCACTCCGATTTTTGGCACCCGGTCGATGAGGCCCATCTGGTACAGCTCGGTAAAGCCTTTGTAGACCCCCAACGGCCCGATACCACCGCTGACGGCCTGGATGTACCAGTCTGGGGCGCGCCAGGGGCGGCCCGGTATGGTCTCGGCCAACTGCCGGGCAATCTCAAAGGCGATGGTCTTCATACTCTCCTTGCCGGGGATGGACTTTGCTCCTTTGTCCATATGGATACCCCGGCGAGCGGCAAACTCGGCGGCAATTTTCTTGGCCTGGTCGTAGGTTCCGGTAATCTTGATGACTTCTGCCCCGTACAGGGCGGCCTCGCGCATTTTGGCCGCCGGCACCATACTGGTCAGAAACAGCCAGAGCTTGATGTCGGCGCGGGCGCAGTAGGCGGCGTAGGCGCAGGCCGCGTTGCCGGTAGAGGCCAGCACGCATTCGCGCAGACCTGCCGCGGCCATCGCCGTGGCCGCCACCGCGGCCTGCCGGTCCTTGAAAGAGCTGGTCGGCAACTGCCGCTCGTCCTTGATAAAGATGGCCGGATGCTCAAACTGCCGCTGGAGTTTGACTGCCCGGACCAGAGGG
The DNA here is from genome assembly GCA_003694775.1 of Chloroflexota bacterium. Classification (GTDB taxonomy): domain Bacteria; phylum Chloroflexota; class Anaerolineae; order 4572-78; family J111; genus J111. Next base: position 2,561 of record RFJV01000229.1, read on the forward strand.
GTGAAGCCTTCGGTCAGGGAGATGTTGGGGTTAGGGCCGTCCACCGGTAGAAGTTCGACAAACCGCCACAGCGACCGGCTGGCAGACACCGGCCCGTTCTGCCACAGCCGGGCCACAGCCTCGTAGTCGTACCGGGCATCCAGCCAGACTCCGCCGCAGGCGGGACAATGTTCGGCCATTGGGCTGGCCTGGAATTCGTGCTGGCATTCCAGGCAGACAATATGGGTAAAATGGGACCGTCCGGCAAGTGGTTCGGTCATTCCTGGTCATCCAGTTCCGTGTTTTGTGCCGCAGGGATGGTGAAGAAGAAGGTCGAGCCGACGCCTTCTTCGCTTTCTACGCCAATAGTGCCGCCGTGCATTTCGACCAACTGCTTGCAGATAGCCAGCCCCAGACCGGTACCGCCGTACTTGCGGGTGGTGGAGCTGTCGGCCTGGCGGAAGCGGTCGAAGATGGCGTCTATCTTGTCCGGCGGAATACCGATGCCGGTATCGGTAACGGCGATGCGCACTTTGTCCGGTTCCTGTTCGTCAATGCCGGCACTGATGGTAATGGAGCCTTCTTCGGTAAATTTGGCCGCGTTGCTGACCAGGTTCAGCAGAATCTGCTTCAGGCGGAGTTTGTCGGCATTGACCAGCGGCAGGTCTGGCGGCAGGTCGGTCAGCAGGTCAACCGGCTTCTTTTTGATAAGGGAGTTGGCCGCGGTGCGGACTTCATCAACCACTTCGGCCACTTCTATAGGCTCAATGACCAGCTCCATCTGCCCGGCTTCAATCTTCGACAGGTCGAGAATGTCGTTGATGAGGGCCAGCAGGTGCTGTCCGCTGTTGTAGATGAGCTGGATATCCTGCAGAGCCATTGGCGGCAGTTCGCCGTCGATGCCTTGCAGGAGCACGTCGGCAAAGCCCAGGATGGAGTTCAGAGGGGTGCGCAGTTCGTGGCTCATGCTGGTCAGGAATTCGGACTTGAGCCGGTCGATGTCCTTGAGCTGGACGATGGTTTTTTCCTGCTCCAGGGTCAGGCGGGCGTTATCCAGGGCCTGGGCCAGCTGGGTGGCGATGGCGTTGAGCACGTCGATTTCATCGGGCAGCCATTCGGGGGCGTTCTCTCGTTTGAGGCCCAGTGCGCCGATGACCTGACCGCGCACCACCAGGGGGATGCCCAGTTCTGCCTGGGGCGGCGCGCCGTTGCCCGGACGGGTCTGGACAACCACCTTCTGCTTTTTGACCGCGTCCTTCATCGGGGGCAGGAGGACCAGCCGGTCTCCCTGCAGGGGTTCCTGCCGCCCGTGGCTGTAGTAGATGCCGCGGGCAGAAATTTCTTCCAGGAAGTCTTCCCACACCTCGCCGGTCAGGCGGCGGTTCAGGTGCTCCACTTCGCGGAGGGCGTTTTCCATTTCCGACAGCAGGCGGATGTTGTCCAGGGCGATGGCGGTCTGGTTGGCGATGGCCTGCATCAGCGACATGTCGGCGTAGCGGAAGCGGTCGAACTCGTCGCTCTGCAGGTCGAGCACGCCCAGCAGTTCCTGGCCTTTACGCAAGGGTACAGCCAGCTCCGACTTGGTGTGGGGCAGAAGCGGGTTGCGCACAAAGTGGGGGTCCTTGAAAACATTGTTGCTGAGAACGGACTCGTTGCGGGCGGCAACAGTGCCGACAATCCCCTGCCCAACCTTCAGACGGTGATTCCGGGCTTTCAGTTCTTTGGCCACTTCTCCGGAGCCTTCGGCCATTACCAGTTCGTTGGTGGTTTTTTCCAGCAGGTAGATATGGGTATGGTAAAAGTTGAATTCTTTCTGGATTTCCTCCACCACAAAGCGCAGGAGCTGGTTCTGGTCGCGAATGGTGATGAGCTGGGAGCTGATGCCGATGCTGGTTTCCAGGGCACGGGTGCGCTCGTAGATGCGCTCTTCCAGGGTGGCAATGAGGTGGCGGAGCCGCTCCGTCATCTGGTTGAAGGACTCGGCCAGCACCGCGGCTTCCTGCAGGGACGGCACACGGGCGGTGATGGTCAGGTTGCCCTGGGCAATCTGGCGGGCTGTAACAGCCAGCTCCTGCATAGGGCTGATGATGCGCTGGGTTACAAAATAGCCCAACAGGATGGATACCAGAACGGCCACAATGGTAATGCCCAGGTTGGTATACAGGGAGGCGTAAACCGGTCTCAGGGCCTCACTGCTTTCCTGCTCTGCCAGCAAGCCGACTTCCAGGGAGGGGATGTAGCGGTATGCGCCAACCACTTCCCGGTCCCGGTGGTTGATGTAAGTGCCGGTGCCGCTCTCTTTAAAGGCCAGCCGGGAGCCTTCGGTGTTGATAAAGGTTTTTCCGGGAACGTAGCCGGGATAGCGAGAAGGGGTTAGCAGGATTTTGTTGGTATCTACCAGGAAAATTTCGCCGGTTGTGCCCAAACCGGTGCTGACCTGCAGGCTGGTGTACAGCGGCTCCAGGCTGGTTCGCCCCACCAGCACGCCAACCACCCGCCCGTTCTCCAGGAGGATGGGCCGGGTAGCAAAAACCTCAATGGCTCCGGTTTCCCGGTCGGCGCGGAGGGGATGCACCTGGGGACCGTAAACCCCCTGCAGAAAGTAGGTTTCCTGGCTGTGGTCCTCGCCTTTGTGGGTGGGGTCGGTAGAAACCACCACATTTCCTTCCAGGTCCAGGATAAAAAGTTCATCAAAGTGATGGGTCAGGTCGATGACTTCCTGGAAGTTGGCCGCCAGCTCCCTTTCGATGATGTCCCGGAACGTGGTGTTCTGCAGAACGGCCCGCATCTGGCGGAGGGTGTCTTGCTGGGTAAAGAGCAGGGCCAGTTCGGTTTCCAGGTCGCGAACCCAGTTGTTGATTTCCTGCTCATGCTGGCTGGCCGCGGCCTGAACCTGGTCGAGCACTTCCTGCTGGCCGGTCTGGAAAAAGATAATTGTAGAGCTGATGCCGCTGATGATGGTGGACAGCATCACCACCAGGGTCAGCGTCACCATCAGCCGGCGGCGGATGGTGTTGGCGGTCAGGTAGCGGTAAATTCTAACGAGGAGCCGCGGTTTCTGCTCGGACTGGCGTGTACTCATTGGCTGTTCTCCTGCACCAAATCTTCATCGGTCCCCAGGGTAATGACCACTTCCGAGGCCTGGAGCTGTTCGGCCAGCCGGCTGGTCGCCACCTTCATCACTTCCTGCAGGTCGTTGGAGGCCCACAGCTGGCGGACGGTTTCGCCGATGAGCTGGCTTCGCCAGACATCCCGCTGGGTTTGTTCAAACAGGCGGGCATTTTCTATAGCTACGGCCATCTGTTCACAAACATCCTCTATCAGGGCCAGTTCCTGGTCGGTCCAGACCCGGTTGGGGTCTACATCGTGGATGCCCAGAATGCCGATAATTTCATCCCGCAGTTTGAGCGGTACGGCCAGGGCCTGAAGCGGCAGGGGCCCGGTTTCTTCAGCCGGGGCACCGCTTTCGTCTCCGGCGGGTAAGGCCGGCGGGGTCTGCTGTTCGTGGCCGTTTTCTTCGGCCAGCGGCTGGCCGTTGTCCGGGACCGCGGCGGAGGCGGTAAAGCGAACCAGTCTCTGCTGTTGGTAGGCCAGCACGGCTTCCGGGGTGTCGACCTGCTCCAGCGGGGGCAGGGTGGGGTCCCGGAATTCATAGGCGGCGGGGTGGCCGGTGCGGAATTCTTCCCAGGCCTGTCCGGTGTACAGGCGCTGGAGACGGCGGGCCTCATACAGGGCTTCCTGGGTTTCGGCAAACAGACGGGCGTTGCGCACGGCTACGCCAAGCTGGTTTGCCAGGGCCTGCAGGGCGGCCAGTTCGTCTTCGCTGATACCGTTGACAATGGCGCTCTGCACGTCGAGAATACCAACCACTTCTGTGCCGGTCATAATCGGTACTGCCGCTTCGGAGAGGGTATCCGGCAGGAGGGGGTTGGGCAGCCAGTCGGGATGGGTGCGAACATCGTTGACCACCACCGCCTGCCGCTCGCGGGCGGCACGGGCCACCAGACTGCGCAGGGCGTTCAGGGGGATGTGGTGGGCGCGGCGCTTCAGTTCCTGACCCACTTTCCCGTAACCTTCGGCCATCACCAGAATTTCATGGTCTTTGTCCAGCAGGTAAATATGGACGTGGTAGTACTTGAACCGTTCTTTAACTACGGTGACCACCCGGCGGAGCAGGTCGCTCAGGTCCAGGATTTCGGACAGGTTCTGGCTGATTTCCATCACCGTTTCCAACTGCTGGGTGCGCTCGCGGACGTGCTCCTCCAGGGATTCAATCATACTGCGCAGGCGGTTGGTCATTGTGTTGATGGCAACGGCCAGCATGCCTACCTCGTCTCCGCTCTGGACTTCGGCGGTGCGTTCAAAATCGCCGGAGGCAATAGCCAGGGCGGTTTCTGTCAGGTTGGAGAGGGGCAGGGTAATGCGGCGGGCAATGAAAAAAGCAGTGATGGCAACCAGCAGGAGGGTAAAGCCGGAAAAGAGCAGGGTAGTCTGGAGCACCTGGCCGGTCGGCTCCATTACCTCTTCTACCGCGGCTTCTACCACCAGCGCCCAGGTTTGATGACCAATTTTGATGGGCTGGTAGGCGGCCATCGTACGGTAGCCGCGGTAGCCGGTCATTTCGGTATAGCCAAAAGCACCTTTCAGGGCGCCTTCAATCACATTATTGCGGATAATCTGCCGGAATGCAGTGTCGAGGGTGGAGAAGCGGGAGTTGGTGCGCATCAGATTATCAGGGCCAACCAGGTACACCTCGCCCGTTTCCCCCAGAATTTCGGTGTTTTCCTGGACCAGCCGGTCCAGGAGACTGCCCGGCACCTGCACCACCAGCACCCCGGCAGGCGGTTCCCCTTCTCTCTCCAGAAGCGGTGCGCCGATGAACATCACCGTTTCACCGCCGCTGGGGAAATGGAGGATGAAATTGGAGGTTTCAACCCTGACCGAGGTGCTGTCTTTCAGACGCTGGAACAGCTCGCTGAGGGGTGAATCTTTATATGGGCCGGTCAGCAGGTTGGTGGCAAAGTCGCTTCCTTTGGCATAGCTGTAAACTACATCCCCCTCGCCGTTGATGAGGTAAAGGTTGGTGTATCGACCGGTTTCCATCAGCCGCTGGTAGTAAGGATGGTAGCGGGCGTGAGCGCGGTCGTAGGGGGTATCGCGTCCAGAGGTGACCATAAAGGGGTTGTTCAGGTAGCCCAGCAGACGCACTTCGAACAGGTTTTCCACTGTCAGGTCCTGTACGGCCTGAATATTGAGCGGAGAGGCGGCCATTATCTGGACATCCTGGGTAATCCGGTCAAAAAACTGCTGTATCTGGCCGGCCTTCTGGTCGCGCATATTGCGAAGCTCTTCGAATTCGGAGTGCCGCAGTTCCGTGGTGAAGCGCGACAGGCTTATCCAGCTCTGCACCACCAGGGGAATGAGGGCCAGCAAGACAAAGAAGAACAGCAGGCGAATCTGGAGCATCGCCGGCACAGGGATTTTTTCGCTGATGTTGATGTGAACAGGGTGTCGGTTCATCTTCTTCCCTTATCTGTTTAACGCTTGGGCTATCCTTCTACCATACGTGTGCTTTCAACCTCGCTGTCCGGGTGAGGCTGTCCACCGTTGCCGGATGGTCCGGAAGCCGGTGCAGACAGGAGTTCTTTGGGGTTCAACCGGACGTAGGTTCGCGGCACGCCCAGATTCCGGGCCAGTTCCTGCAGGCCGGTTTCGATGATAGATTCAACGTCGGGGGCGGCGCGCATTTTGTCGGTAATCTGGCGGGTTATCTGTTCGCGGGCGGCTTGCTGGCGGGTCTCGTCGAAGAGACGGAGCGTTTCAGCCGTCTGGGCCATTTCTGCCACTATCGTCTGGATGATGAACAGGTCATCTTCTGTCCACTGCCGTTTGCTGGCGGTGGGGTAAATCTCCAGAATACCAATCGGAATGTTGTGCAGAACGATGGGCGCGGCCACTGCCTGGGCCGGGGTCTCTCCCTGTTGCTGGGACGGCTCGCCAACCGCCGCCGGAATGAGCACCGGTTCTGGCCGGGCCTGCACTTTCTGCCGGACCTGCTGGCGGACGGCGCCGCGCAGGGCCGGTGCACCGGGCCGGGTGTAGTGGTAGCGGGCAGACCGGACGATGGAGGTCAGGTTGGTCCAGGCGTCCTTGACGTACCGTTCCTGGGCGGCGCGGGCTTCCTGGAGGGCGGTTTGGGCTTCGTTGAAGATACGGGCGTTGTTGATGGCCACAGCAATCTGGTTGGCCAGGGTACGCAGAAGGTTGGCATCGCCCTCATCAAAGCCGTTCAGCCTGTCCGACTGGACATCCAGCACACCGACCACCTGGTTGGTATGCCGCAGGACGATAGGTACGGCCATTTCCGAGCGGGTAAACGGCAGGAGCGGGTTGGGGAGCCAGTCCGGGGCTTCGCGCACGTTGCCAACGTTGATAATCTGCCCACTGCGGGCGGCGCGGGCAACCAGGCTGGCCGGGGCACTCAGGGCGATGTGGTGCCCGCTGGCTTTCATCTGTTCGCCGGCCTGGCCGGTCCCGGCGGCCACAACCAACTGCTCCCGTTTTTCATCCAGCAGGTAGATGTGGGCGTGGTAGTAGCCAAAGTTCTGCTGAACCTGGGTAACCACCTCTTCCAGCAGGTCGTCCAGGTTGAGAATACTGCTCAGATGTTCCCCCAGAGCGGCCACAATTTCCAGCCGCAGGGTGCGGTCGGCCACCCGCTCTTCCAGGTTTTCAAAACTTTCTTTGAGCTGGTGGACCATCTCGGTCAGGGTTTGGGTCAGAATACCAATTTCATCCCGACCTGCCGGGGGCAGGTCAACATCCAGGTTGCCGTAGCGAATCTGCTGGGCCGTTTGGGTAAGCTGGCGCAGGGGCAGGCTGATTTGGCGGGTCAGGGCCACGGCCAGCATTGCCCCGAAGAGGATAGCCGTCAGGATGGCCGTCAGCAGGCCGTTGCGGGCATTTTGGCCGCTGGCGATGGCCTCCTGCATATTCTGTTCGGCCAGTATCGTGCCCAGACCGGTCAGCTCAACGGCCAGGGGCTGAATTTTGGCCGCGGCCTTGGTATAGCGGTCGGTGTGCTGTTGAATCTGCCGGTCAATCTGCACCAGTTCGGCAAACGTTTCTTGGTAGCTGTTCAGCACCGAGTTCATCTGGACGACTTCCCGGGAATTGACCGCCGCGGCTGTATTCCTGAGCTTATAGATGGCCTCCGTCACCTGACGCTGGTCCTGCACCCGGCCCCGCAGAAGATAATCCTTTTCCTTCAACCGCAGTTCCAGATAAGCCTGCAGTAGCGACGACTGCGCCCCGGAAAAGATAATCGAGGTCTCCAGCGTTTTGGCCTTGCGGTTCAAATCCAGAATGACACCGCTGGAGGGGTTGCCCCGCTTCCTCAATAAAGTGGTGACCTGGCTGAATTCCTGCCGGTAAAGGGCAAGGGCCGACTTCAGCTCTTCCAGGTCGTGTTTGATGTCTTCGTTGTACAGCGGATGCTCGCCGCCCAGGCCGGCAATCAGCTCTTCCAGTTTGCCGGTTGCCAGCCGGATGTCGCTGACGTGACTGCCAAACGGAACCAGATAGCGGTTAACCGCGGTATCGTAGTCTATCGAATCCCAGTTCAGCAGGAAGGCCTGTTCTTCCCGGCGGGCCAGCACCAGGGCGTTCTGGACGCGCAGGCTCTGGTCTTTGATTTGCTGGGCGATATTGACCTGGTCCGTGGCTTTCTGCACCCGGCTCATGTTGTAAATGCTGGCAATCGACAGTCCGACCACCGCCAGCAGAATCAAGCCAAAGGCGGTGCCGAGTTTGGCCCCAATCGACCGGTCGCGCCAGAGAGAGATAGCTGGTTTTTTTGCCATAAATTTCTCCCAAAACAGCAAAGTCAGGCGGCTAACTGCCGGCTGGATGGGTTAATCCCCCGGCTGAAAGCCCATTTCAATCACCGTGTGCCCGGCGTCGAGCCGTTCGCCCAGTTCCTGGGCGGTCACCCGCAGGAGTTCCTGCAGATTGGTGGCGGCATGCATACGTTCTGTAATTTCGCGGATGGTCTGCTCCCGGTGCAGGAGCCGCCGGGCCGTTTGAAGCTGATAAATCCCCCGCACGGCGACCGCGGCCTGGTCGGACAGGGATTTGAGCCGGCGCAGGTCGGTATCGGAAAATTCGGTCGGCTCTTGGTAGATGGCGCTGATAAAGCCAATCCACTCGCCCCCAACCACCAGGGGGGCAATCAGCGTGCTCTGCACCCCAAAGACATCCCGGTACAACTGCCGCGAATGGTCATCCAGGCGAGGGTCGGTATTCACGTCGGAGATGACGGTGATGTCATCCGCATGAAGCATGTCCAAAGCGGCAGGAAAGTCTGCCAGTTGGTACCGGTCCTGGAAGCGTTCTATGGGCAGGCGGTTCCAGCGGGCCATTACATCTATCCAGTCCGGTTGCTGGTCTTCGCTCCAGGGGCGGTTGAACAGGTTGAGGCTGACATTCACTGCCCCTTCTCCCACCACGGTATATTTTCGCAGGGCCGTCAGCACGTCGTCAAAGGTTTGGGCCTGGTTCAGACTGGCCCCGGCCTGGTACAGCGACTCGGTATTGGCCAGCAACTGCTCCCGCTCGGTGACGTCGCGGGCAAAGGTCATCACAGCCCAGACTTCCCCGTCGACATCCGTCAGCGGCGTTCTGATGCTGTGGAAGATACGCAGTTTGCCGTCGATTTCTACCGGTTCATACGGATTGACCATCGGTTCGCCGGTGGTCAGCACTTCGGCATCATCGTGCAGAAAGCCGCGCAGTCCTTTGGTGAGATTACCAAAGACAAATTCTTCCGGCAGACCGACTTCTCTGTCGGTCTTGCCCAAAAACTCTTCCGGTGCCCGCTGGAATGCACCGGCATACCCCCGGTTGACCAGCCGGTATCGCTGTTCCCGGTCGCGGATGAGAATCCAGTCCGGTGTGGCATCGATGACGCTTCGGAGGAGGTTGTGGGACCGTTCCATTTCTGCCAGGGCTTGCTGGGTTTTGTTGTACAGGCGGGCATTGTGAATGGCAGTGGCGGCCAGCGAGGCCAGAGCGGTCAGAATCCGTTCATCATCGGGGGTGAAATAGTTGACTTCTGCGGCCTGCACATCCAGCACGCCCAGCAGTTCCTGCCCGGCCACCAGCGGCACGGCCATTTCGGAGCGGGTGTCGGGGAGCAGAGGGTTGGGGAAGTAACCGGGGGTGGTTTGTACGTCATTGACCACCACACATCTTCGGGCGCGGGCACAGCGGGCAACAATGGAATCTCCCCGGTCTAAAGGAATATGCCAGCCTTCTCTGACCATCTGGCGGCCCACCCGGCCCGCGCCGGCAGTCAGCTCCAGGTGGTCGCCGGCTTCGTTCAGCAGGTAGATATGGGCATGGTAAAGCCGGAAGCGTTCTTTGGTCAGGTCTACAATGGTCTGGAGCAGGGTGTGCGGCTCCAG
>RFJV01000230.1 GCA_003694775.1 Chloroflexota bacterium
CCCCCTCGGCGACGTCCACCCCCACCGTTACTCCCACGCCAACCCTGAACCTGGCCCACTGCAACGCCGCCGGATGTGGTCCCAACGCCCGCCCCTTGCCCACCGCGGTTTACAGCTACAGTACCCTGCTTCGCTATGAGCGCCCGGTTCGCCGCCGGTGCGAAACCTGTCCCCCCAACCCGCGGCTCAGTCCGGCCCAACTGTCTGTCCTGCTTAATGCCGACCCGCCCACCCTGGCCCGGCTCAAGACCATTGCCTTATCGCAGGAGGCGTATGCCATCGCCCCGGGGATTGTCTACATCGTGTTCGATGGGGTCCATCACGTGGTGGTCGACCTGCAAGCGCGGGGCTTTGTTCTGCGCAACATTGTCCCCGAAGGCGAGCGGGGAACCCTGATTACCCCTTCCTACTGCCTGTCGGACAAAACCCTGGTGGTGACGGACGCAGATTACCACGGCCTGAATGGAAGCAACAAAACCGAAACCGGACGCGACCTGTTCTTTCACCTGGGCCGGGCCGCCCTGTATGAGCTGAACGGGCGGTACAACATCGGCGTGATACGGACGCGGGCCAAATACGACCGTGTCTCCCGTGCCTGGGGCGGCGGACCGATTTTTATCTGGGATGGGAAGTACAGCTTCAATCCGGAGCAGGAATGGTTCGAGCTGGACGACCTGGCCTATTACCGGGATACCCGCTGGGCCAAAATGACCGTCGCCATATCGAAAGACCGCAAGTACCTGTTTCTGACCGCCTCTTACGGCCTGACCCTGCGGGAGCACGCGGCCAACATCATCGAACTGGGGCGCCGGTGGGGCATCCCTGTGGACCGGGCGATGCGGTTCGATGGGGGAGAGAGCACCTACCTGGCAATCCGCCTGGGCGACCACGTGGTGCCGGTGCTCAACCTGGAGGAGCCGCTGATTGTCAACTGCTTTGCGATAGAGGAGAGTGGAGATTAGAGAATTGGAGATTCCTCCAACCCTCAACCTCCAACCTCCAACCTTTAACTTTTAACCTCCAACCTCCAGCACTTCGCGGGCCAGATTGGCCCGGTCCTCGTCGCTGGTCATCACCGTACCGGTGACCCGCACCTGCAGGCCCAGGGCGGCAATGTCCGGCTCCAGCGCCGCATCCACCGTGTCGATAACAAAATCGGTCAGGACATCCTGCAGATGCCGGGCCACGCCCAGGGCAGACACCTCCATTCCCAGCTCGGCCATCAGCTTGGCCGCCGGGCCTTTCAGCGCCTGACCGCCCACAATCGGCGAGACCGCGATTTTCCGGGCGCGGCTGGCGGCAATGATGCGGCGCACCGAGGGAACGGCCAGAATGGGGTCGATGCTGACCAGCGGGTTGCTGGGACAGAACACAATGACATCCGCGGCGCGCAGCGCGGCCACAACCTGACGAGTTGGCCGGGCCTCCTCCGCACCGACAAAATCAATCCGTTTGACTACCGGTTGCCACTGCCGGTGCACAAAATACTCCTGGAAGGCCAGCGAGCCTTCGTCGGTCTGCACTACCGTGCGCACGGGGTCATCCGACATCGGCAGGAGGGTACAGCGGACTCCGAGACGGCGGCACAGCTCGCCCGTGACCCAGGTGAGGGAGTAGCCTTCGTTCAGCCACTGGGTGCGGAGCAGGTGGGTCGCCAGGTCGCGGTCGCCCAGTTGGAACCAGGTCGGGCCGCCGTAGCGGGCCAGCGCGGCCATCATATGCCAGCTTTCATCCCGCACCCCCCATCCGGTACGCGGATTGGCTAAACCGGCCAGGGTATACATCACCGTATCCAGGTCGGGGGAAATGTGCAGGCTCAGGTGTTCAAAATCATCGCCGGTATTGCCGATGATAGTTAGCTTTTCCGGGGGCACAATTTGGGCCAGACCGTGGGCCAGCTTGGCCCCGCCCACACCCCCGGCCAGAGCTGCGATGGAGGGGAAATCTGTATTATTCATATCACCGTCCTGTTTGATATCGACTGAGGCTGGCGAATGGGTTGGTCAGGTGCGGTGGTTAAATGAGTGGCG
>RFJV01000231.1 GCA_003694775.1 Chloroflexota bacterium
ATACCCGGCCCATAATGTCATTGCGAGGGCGTAGCCCGAAGCAATCCCCGCTCCCGATGACCGGAGGAGACTGCTTCGCTAACGCTCGCAGTGACAGAAAGTTGCTCAGGCTGAGTAGATACATAGTATCAGGGAAAAGTATGTCACGCCAGTATTATGTTTACATTATGACCAACAAATACCATACTGTTTTATATACCGGAATGACAAACAATTTAGAACGGCGAGTATATGAACACAAAAATGGTCAAGGCGGGTATTTCACGAGCAAATATAACATACATAAGTTGGTTTATTTTGAAGAGACACCAGATGTAAATAGTGCAATTGCCCGAGAGAAACAAATTAAAGCCGGGTCACGTCAAAAGAAAATTGAACTGATTAATAGTATGAACCCACAATGGTTGGATTTAAGTGAACAACTGTCATTGCGAGCCCCGTAGGGGAACTGTCATTGCGAGTCCCGTAGGGGCGAAGCAATCCCCGCGTTCATCGGCGGAGACGGCTTCGCCTGCGGCTCGCCGTGACACAATGCGAGTCCCGCAGGGGCGAAGCAATCCCTGCGCTCATCGGCGGAGACGGCTTCGCCTGCGGCTCGCCGTGACACAAACCAGCCTGTTTTCAGGGAAGAGACCGCTATGGACCCCAACCAACACCAACACCTGCAGAAACTCCTGACCATCCAGCGCCGCAATCTGTACTACATCGAACAGCAAATAGCCCTGCACGGCGGGGAGATGAACGCGCCGCTGGACAAGCTGAACCAGCGTGACCTCATCCGGGCCGAGATTGAAAAGCTGGAGGCCCAACTGCGCCCGGTGGCGGCTCCGGAAACCGGAAGCACGCCGGTTCAGGCGCAAGAAACCGCCGGCCTGCCTTCGGTGCGGGTGTTCATCAGCTCCACGATGAGGGACCTGCAAGCAGAGCGAAAAGCCGTGGCCGAGGCCCTGGAAAGCCTGGACCTGGCCGTGGTCCGGGCTGAAACCGTCGGTTCCCAGTCGGCCAGCCCGTACGAGGCCAGCCTGATGATGGCCCAAAACTGCGATATTTACCTGGGCATCTTCGGCAAACGGTACGGAACTATTGTCCCTAATGACCCCCACGGACGCTCCATCACCCACATTGAATTTGACCTGGCCCGGCAACAGGGCAAACCCATCCTCATCTACCGCAAAACCGATGAACCGCCGGAACCGGAGCAGGAAGAATTCCTGAACTATGTGGGCGATTTGATGTCCGGCCATATCTGGCGGGATTTCAACCGCCAGGATGTCCCCATCCGTCTGAAAGAGTGGGTCCGGCAGGATGTCCGGACCGAGATTGAACGCCAGCTCGACCATTACCCCGAATGGCGAGACCGCCCTCCGGCCCGGGAGCGGGTCCTGCTGGCCTCGTTGGGCCTGTCGCCGGGGGCGGTGGTCGGCCTGTACAGCGCCCTGACCGAAATCCAGAAACGGCCCAGCCGCGTGGTCACCCTGTCTACGGCCCACAAGATGGTAAGGCAGGCCGGTGATATATGCCGGGAGGCCTTTGAGGCGCGGGGCGTGCCCTACAGCCAGCGCTTCATTGACGCCGAGGAAATTATTTCCGAGCAGGAGGCACAGGCCTTTAAGGGGCTGGTGTTGGGACAGCTTCAGGAACATCTGGAGTCCGGGGCTGAAGTTATCCTGGGCGTTACCGGCGGACGGACAGTGATGGGCACCCTCCTGACTCTGGCTGTCCAGGGGGTTGGCCCGGAGAAATCGGTGGTGATGTACCACCTGTACGTGGACGAAGAGATTGAGCGGGACGGCCGTCTGCCGGATTTGCTCCGTTTCCGGTATGATACAGCGTACTGGAATACCCTCATCGACCCGCCGCCGGACCGGCGGAGTCTGGTCCCTATCCCCTTTGTGCGCCTGCCGGACAATCTGGACTGAGGTGCGCCTCTTATGCCCACCCTCATCACCATCCATCTGACCGCCACCGAGCCGCTTTTTTTTAACCCGGCCTGGCCGCTGGAGGAGCGGTTCCGGCAGATTCTGGCCCGCGGCGGTTCGTCCGTGCCGGAAGAAGCCGCGCCCGCCCCATACACCCTCTCTCCCATCTGGCCGGTGCGGACACCCGGTCCACCGGCCTCTCCGGCAACGGCCCTGCCCTATCGCTGGCGGGTCAGCCTGCTGGATGACGCCCTGACCGGGCCGTTCCTGGCCGGCCTGCAGAAGACCCCGGCCCTTGAATTCGATGGGCGGTCGCTGGTGGTCGGCCAGCCGGATGTTCAACTGCACTCTTACGACGAACTGGCCGCAGGCGTTCGCCGGCAGGTGGGCGCTCGCCCTCCGGCCTTTCGCCGGGTGGGGCTGAAATTCCTGACCCCCGTCCTCCTGCGCCGCCACCGGCTGTCATTTCCCCTGCCGGACCCGGTGGCGGTGTTCCATCACTACCTGGACGGCTGGGATACCTTTGCTCCCCGCGAGCTGTGGGTCAACGTAAACCTGCTGGATGCGGTGGAAATGCACCTGGAAACGGTAGACCACCAGCTCGAAACGCGGCGTATACGCGTACCGGGCGGAAAGATGGCGGCTGGTTTTATCGGGCAGGTGACCTACCGGGTGCGGCAGTGGCAGAAGCTGGGGCCAGATTTCCTGGCCGCTGTGCAGATGTTGGCCCGTTTTGGCGAGTACTGCGGCACGGGTGAACTGACCGGGCATGGTCTGGGCCAGACCCGATTGTTGAAATGAGCGGGGGTACCGATGACTATTTCTTTACCGTCGAACTTTACTCTGGCGTCCTTCCGGTTTGACCTGCAAGCGCTGGAACCGTTCACCCTGCCGCCTTTTTGGGGAAGCGCCCTGCGTGGTGCGTTTGGACACACTTTCAAGCGGCTGGTGTGCCGGGAGCCGTGGCCGTGCGATAAAAAATGCCGGCGGGGGAACATCTGCCCGTACGGCTATATTTTTGAAACTTCGCCGGAAGAGGGAACCGTTCTGCGCAACCTGAGCGATGTGCCCCGGCCTTTCATCATTCGCTCGCCGGCAAAGGCATCGCCGCAAATTTCAGCCGGGGACCGGTTGCGTTTCGACCTGACGCTGGTCGGGCAGAGCCGGTCTTACCTGCCGTATTTTATTGCTGTGTTCCGGGAACTGGGCCGGGTGGGTCTGGGCAAACAGCGGGGCAAGTACCGCCTGGAGCAGGTGACCGCGCTCTCGCCGTCCGGCCAGGCGTCGAGGCCCATTTACCGGGCCGGTGATGAGACAATTCATGCCGGGGACAACCCTGTCACCATCGAAACCATCCTCGCCCGGTCCGCGACCCTGCCCGCAGACCGGCTGACGCTCCAGTTCCTCACCCCCACCCGGCTCAAGCATCAGGGCCGGTGGGTCAACGAGGGGCCGCCGTTTGCCGTGCTGGTGAAGGCTCTG
>RFJV01000232.1 GCA_003694775.1 Chloroflexota bacterium
CGGTATAGGTCACACGAATAGAATCGCCCACTTCGACGCGAGCCGCGGGGGCGTTTTTACAGAAAGAGGATGGTGCCAAAGCCGTGATGTCGGGCCTCGGGGTAATGGTAGCGGACACGATTTCCACATTTGGGCTTGCCTCGCTTTCTTTAACAACCCTCACAATGGTTGCCGCTGAGGCCATAAATGCATCGGACGCCCCAACTGGCCCAAACTGCACCTCTCGCGTGGTCTGCCCAAAGACCGCAATCCCATAGCCACCGGTTTCTTTCACCTGCGGGGCAGCGATTTCCTGCACCAGACGGCCGGAACTATCCACCTGGGCAGGCCAGGTCCGAATAATTTCGTAGGACCAAGTATCATAATTCTCAAAATATAGTGCAACCACCAAGCGCTCATCAGGCTGAAAGCCATCGAAAAAAATCTGAACGGGCTGCTTTTCGACAATGGTGTTCCTGCAATTGGAAAGAAAGATGCGCGGCTGCGCCGCATGAGAAACATCGAACGAGTGTGTTTCTATGGGCAAGGATTCCGTCGTGACGCGGAGCGTATAGCGACCCGGCTGCAGCATCAGGCTGTTATCGAAACAATAACTGAAGGAATCGCTCCGCAACCTGGCCACGACCACCGAATTGTCTGGGCGGAGCAACTCAATGATGATATTTTCCGGTGATGCAAATCCGCATCCGCTGACGTGGCCATCATAGAAGAGTGACAAGGTTGGTTCCCGGCATTCATCACCGCCGCCTCCCCATATAAAAAAGGCCAGCGAATCAATCATATTGTCTGTCTCGTTGACTTCCCCAGGCATGAGGATATCATCGGGCAGCGTAACCACGGTCGAAAACCCCGGATATTTCTTCTCTTTTTGTTCTTGCGCCGTTTCGCCGGGTGTGGGAGAGCCAATTATCCTTATGCTCATGGGGATTTTCACCGGGCTGGTTTGGACGGGAACCGGGGGGACAAACGTACCGGTCGGCGTAAAACCCCGAGATGGAGGAGTATCGGTGTTCACCGCGAGAGGAGCTTGGACTCCCTTGCGGCAGCCGGTGAGCAAGAGTACCGTCAAAACGAAAACAAACCATCGAGGAAATCTGGATAACATCAGCGAGAACCTCCTGTTCAGGGTGTTTGAAGCCCATTGAGGGTAATCTGATATTTCTGGCGCACATCCTCATCCGGCGTAATCGCGACTGCCTGGCGGTAGGCATCGAGCGCCAGGTCAACCTCACCCAACTGGTTGTAAACGTAGCCCAACTGTGCCCAAAAGGCCGCTTTGGCGCGCGGCGTCTGGGTGGTTTCCGCAGCTATCTGATATTCCGATTGCGCTGTGGCCAGGTCTGATTGTAGCAAGGCAATGCTTCCTAAATGTCCATGAGATTGAGCCGCCAGTTCCGCAACGCGGGTGTCCCCTGCTTCCGCTTCAGCAATCACCGCGCGGAAGTTCTCCTCCGCGACATCCAACTGGGATGGGTCGCCTGAAATCTGGTACCACACCAGGGCGATACGCGCCAGGCCAAATTCCGCTTTGGGTAGAATATCCGC
>RFJV01000233.1 GCA_003694775.1 Chloroflexota bacterium
ACGGCCTGCCCGTGCCCGGACAGAATACCGACCACCGCCCAGAGAACGATGAACTGGTACACCCAGAAGATGAGCCAGCCCAGCCGGTCGCTGAGCGGTCTGCGGCGGGTCAGCCGGGGAACGGCCCAGTACAGCGCGCCCAGAAAGCCGTTGACGATGAAGCCGTAGGCCACGCCGTTGGTATGAATCATCCGAATCCGGCCCGGCGACAGCCATTCGATGCCGGGGAAGGGGTACATGTTGTTCAACTGCAGGGCGTAAAAAATGCCCATCAGCATAGCGATAATCAAAAAGGCGATGCTGGCTATCAGATGCACCCTGACCAGTTTAAGGTTGATGAGCGGTGTTTGCTCCTGTACAGCAACGGTCATGGAATCCTCCTTTGAAAATAGTGTTGGGTGGGGCGGCCCTCACCCCTCCTCCGGCTCGCAATGCTCGCCACCCCCTCCCCTCTCCCACGGATGGGAGAGGGGAGGGGGTTAGGGGGTAGGGTGAGGGCTACCCCCTATTTTTGTTCTGCCAGGAATTGGGCCAGTGTGTTAATCTGCTCCTCGGTCAGCCGGTCGCCGAAGTTCTGGGGCATTACGCCCTGGGGACACGGCCCGGTAGGGCAGTTTTCGGCAATGACCGCGTTGGGGTCTTTGATGGACTGGACAATCTCCTCCACGCTGAGCCGACTGCCGACTCCATTCAGTGCCGGGCCAACCCCGCCAACCGACCCCAGTGCGTCGAGCCGGTGACAGCCACTGCATCCGGCATTGTTGAAGATTTCTTCCGCGGTTTCTCCCTCAATGCCTGCCGCGGCGGCCTGAACCGGCTCCGGCTCCACCCAGCCGCCGGCTCGCAGACTCTTGATGTAGCTGATGACCTCTTTCACTTCCTGGTCGCTCAAGAGCGGGAAGGGCGGCATCGCCGAACCGGGCACCCCGTTGCGGATGGTCGTTTCCAGGCTGGAGTCCAGCGGCAGGGGGCCGGGTTCTCCGCTGTGGAAATACTTGAAGTTGCCGCTGACAAAGTTGCGGGGTTTGGGGTTCAGAAAGGCCGCGGCTTCACCATCGCCCAGACCATTGTCCCCGTGACAGCCAATGCAGTAGGTTTCGTATACCCGCCGGCCACCGCTACGGGTATCTTCGGCGAAAATGTAGCCGCGGAACAGGTCCGGGCTGATGATGACCAGAAAGACCAGCACCAGGGCCAGCCCGGCCAGCCAGGAAAAAATTCGAGCTACCATAGGCGTATACGTCTCCCCTTTTCAAATTTTTAGTTTTGAATTTTGAGTGTTGAAATACTGCTTTCCCAGCCCAAACAGCTCAGGTGCAGTGCACTTTGGCAGGGAAAAGCTAACTTCTGAATGAACACCCCTTAAAAAGCAAACTGCATACAGCCCGAATAAGGGCGTTGTACCTTGCTACCTGCGGTCTTGTTCTGGTGGCAGGGGGGAAAAGACAACTGGGCCTTTGAACTGCTTCAAAGGCCCAGGGAATTGACCTTCCCCGGGGTAGCTGTTGGTACTTTTCGACCGGGCGCCCCCCACCCGCTTCGAAAACGTTGCCCCCCGACAACAACAGTACCTCCGGGGCTTTGCAGAAAGAGGACCTTCCTCTCTCCTCCTATCCCTCTGCCGCGGTTGCGGCGCCGGGGTGCAGGGCCTGTATCAGGTCGGCCGGGGTGACGTTTTCTATGCGTTCTCGATGGTGAACAATCATCCGGTTGTCTTCAAGAGTCAGAAAGATTACTTGTTGGGTGTCACCCCGGCCCACTAACTGCGAAACCACTTCCGAATCGGTGAGGTAGGACGTGTCGTGGTCGACAATGATGGCCTGTGGTGTTTCCGTTTCAAGCAGGGTTTGGGCTTCGGTAATTGTAGAAACTACAGCCACATGTTCGATGCCCTGTTCGTGGAGTAAGTGGGTAATGGCGTCGGCAAACAAGGGGTGACCTGAGATGATGAGCACTTGCAGAGAATTCAATCCCGGCTCCACAGCAGTAATTAAGACCTGGTACATAGCATCTTTAAGATACGCTATTTTTGCCGGTTTGTCATCACGAAGAGGAGTGATTTTGAGGTCGTCTTTTGGGGTGATAAAAAAATCACCCAAAAGGGTGAGGGGTAGGGGGGATAGGGCGATAGGGCGATAGTGCGAGAGGGCGATAGGGCGAGAGTGCGAGAGGGCGATAGAGCGAGAGGGCGATAGGGCGAGAGGGCGAGAGGGCGCGAGGACGATATCCGCACCCCGCTTCAGCGACTGCTACCGGTGGAGAAGACGATGCCTTCGCCGCTGGGCAGGCCGAAGATGAGGCCGGTTTCGAATTCCTGCACCACGGCCTCAAAGGCCGTCTCCCCGCTGACCGCCCATCCCAGCCGCTGGCGGACTTCCGGCTCCGTACACCAGACCTTGCCAAAGCCCCGCTGAGGGGTGGGCGGGGTTTCCAAAGGCCCGGCTTCCGGACAGGTGTAGGCCGGCTGGCTGTCGTCCCAGGTATCGGCAAAGCGGCCTAGCGGCTGGTCGCCGGCAAAAACGTAGATGGTGGCGGTGTCACTGCGCCAGAACATCCGCCCCCGTTCAAAATCCTGGGTTGCCATCGTAACCTGCGCCGCGCCGACCGGACACCCCAGCGCCTCCCGGTTCGCTTCCCACAGGCCGGCAAAGTAGGTTGGCGGCGACGGGCATTCCTCCGGCGCGGGTGTCGCCGCTATCTCACTAACCGGGGCCGCGGCCATCGCCGCGGGCCGCCAGCTCTGCCCCCCGTCCTCGCTGACAACCACGCCCCCAACGGTCAGCCCGGCGTAAATCCGCCCGCCGCTGACCACCAGTGCCCGCACCCCGGCGGGCCTGTCCCAGGCTTCATCCACCGGCAGGCCCTCGCTCGCCTCCGACCAGCTTTGCCCGCCATCGTCACTGCGGAAGATGCCCGTATCCGTGCCCAGCAGGACGGTTTGCCCGGCAAAGGCCAGAGCACTGCTCCACATTCGCTGGCCTGGGAGGCGCGTCTCCAAATCCGTCCAGGTTTCGCCCCGGTCGCTGGAAACCAGCAGATGCCCGCCCAGCGCGCCGGCAAACAGCCGGCCATCCGGCACGACCGCCAGCGTTTGCACGCTGTAATACTGCACCGCTTCGTTCGCGACCCGCGTCCACGTTTGCCCCCCATCCTCAGAGCGAAGCAGGCCCCCACCTTCCAGCCAGGCAAAAGCCAGACCGCTTTGGGCAAAGTCCGGGGCAAAGGCAATGGCCTGGATGTCCGACCAGGCTTCTTCCGTGGTGCCGTCGAACACCATCTGCCAGGTCTCCCCCCGGTCGGTGGTGCGGTACAGCCGGTTCAGGCGGTAATCCCCGCCGACCAGCGCCGTCCCGTCGCGGCTGAAATTGGGCGACACGCCCAGCGCGGTGGGATACAGGCCGGGGGGCAGTCCGGTCAGCATGTTCCACTTGCCGCCGCGGCCCCGGAGCAGACCCACCCCCACCGAGGCGAACACCGTACCATCATCCGCGGCAACCAGCCGGGCCTGGTCTATCGACCGCCCGCGAGCCGGGAAGCCGGTATCCTGCCAGCTCTGTCCGCCGTCGGTGGACTGGAGCACCCCTGCCGTGCTGTTGGCGACCAGCAGGGCGCCGTCCGGCTGAACGGCCAGAGCCTGGATGTCTATCCGGCTGACATCCAGCCGCGGCTGGCCCCAGCGCAGTTCGTCCGGCCCGGCAGTGAGGACCGCACCATCTGCGCCGGTCAGGTAGAGGCGGCCATCTGGCAGAACGGTGGCCCAGGCCAGGCTGAAATCGTCCGGCAGGCCAGCCAGCAGGGACTGCCAGCTCCGCCCCCCGTTGACCGACCGGTAAAGGCGGATGGTTTCGTAATCGACCCGCAGGAGGGCGTACACGGTCTGGTCTGCGGCAAAGCGAGGCGAAAAGAAAATGCTGACCGCCTCGCCAGCGGCATCCAGGCCGGATGCGGATGGCTGGAAGGTTTGCCCCCGGTCTTCACTGCGCCAGCGGGCGTCGACCAGCACCAGCCCATCGCGGGCAAAGGTGGGCGAAAAGGCTGTAAAACTGCCGGGCAGGGTCAGGTTTTCCCAGTGCCGGCCCCGGTCGGTGGAGCGGTGCAGAAGGCCGCGGTAGCTCATCAGCACCAGCCCGTCATCGGCAAAGGTGGGCGAAAGAGCGGCAAAGTTTACCCGACGGTCTTCTTCCCAGGGACTGGTGGCATAGGTGCGGCTCAGAGCTTGCCACGACTGCCCGCCGTCCGTGGAGCGGAAGAGGCCGTGGGCCGTGGTGGTCAGAAAAATCGTCCGGTCGCGGGCAAAGGTGGGCGAAACGACAATCTGCTCGATTTCCAGGTCGGTCAGGCCGCGGGTGGACGCCTGCCAGGTGTCGCCCCGGTCGGTGGAGCGGAACAGGCCGCCAGCCCGCCCGTATTCGTTCAGCCCGACCAGCACCAGCCCGTCGTCCGGGTAGGCGGGGGAAACTTCCACGGCGGTGATGTTCCGGGCCGGAAGACCGGCCCCGATTTGCGTCCAGGTGTCGCCGCCATCTGTGGAGCGGAACAGGGCCGGCCCGGCAAAGCGGAACATATCGCCGTTGGGGGCCAGGCGCAGTTGGGGGATGTCGGCTTCGGTGGGGGGCGGCGGTTCCGGCAGGGCCGGCTGGCCGCCCACAGCGGCAAAGATGTGCAGGCCGCCGTTGTTGTCGGACAGGTAAAGCCGCCGGCGCCGGGGGTCAAACGTCTGGAGCGACAGGTCGGGCGGCAGGGGCGCGTCGGCCAGGAGGGTCAAACTGCCGTTGAACACCTGGATGCTCCGGTCGCCGACCGCGTAGAGCCGGTCGAAGGTGGGGTCGTAGGCCAGGTTGCCGCCGGCGCCGGCCAGGGTGAGGGTGGCGGTGATGGTTTGCCCGCGGCGTTCGAAGCGCTCGATGAAGGTGCGGTCCAGGCGGTAGCGGCTGGCAAAGGCCCGCGCCCGCGGCGGGTCGAGCACCGGTTGGCCGTAGCTGATGGCCTGGGGCATTTCCAGCCGGCGGGGCGCGGCGGATACATCGAACGCGGCCAGGTAGTGGCCGCTGTTGGAGCCGGGAGTGCCGTTGTCGATGTGGGCATAGAGCAACCGGTTCGGGCTGTCGAGGCGGGTACGGACGACACACTCGGCGGTTAGCGGAGGGGCAGGGGGAAAGAGCGTCTGCGTGCCGGTCAGCGTGCCGGCGCTGACGATGTAGGTATTGCACTGGCTGATACGGCACCGGCAGGGTGGGGTCAGAAAGAGACGGTCCGTGCCGGGGTCTGGCGTGACCTGCCCGCTCACGCCGGGATAGGCCGTGACCTGCCGGGTTTGCAGGTCGACCACCCGGACCGGCGTGCCGCTCAGGTAGAGCCGGTGGCGGCGGG
>RFJV01000234.1 GCA_003694775.1 Chloroflexota bacterium
ACTACCCCCAACGCCCCGCCCCCGGAACCGCCGCCCGACCTGGAAAGCCGCAAGGCCCGCCTCAGCGGCTGAGGTAAACTGGCCGGTTCATCATTTTGCGGTGTTTTGAATAGCCCCCAGCAGTCCTTCCAGGGCCAGCAGGTAGCCCCGCCAGCCAAACCCGCTGATTTGTCCCAGACAGACCGGGGCCAGGTAGCTGTGCCGCCGGAATTCCTCGCGGGCGTGCACATTGCTCAGGTGGATTTCCACCACCGGCAGTTCTATCCCGGCAATGGCGTCTCGCAGGGCAATCGAGGTGTGGGTGTAAGCCCCCGGATTGAAAATCACCCCGTCGGCCCAACCGCGAGCCTCATGCAGGGCGTCGACCAGCGCCCCTTCGTGGTTGGACTGAAAGGCGCGGACTTCCACCCCCTTCTCCTGCCCCGCGTCGATAACCCGCCGGTTTATTTCCTCCAGCGTCATCGTGCCGTACACTTCCGGCTCCCGGCTTCCCAGCAGGTTCAGGTTGGGGCCGTGCAGTAGTAAGATGGCGGTCATAGAAGCCTCCTTTGAAAATAGCGTTTCTGTAGGACAACTGCTAGCAGTTGTCCTACGACATTTTCACCTGTGCCCGGTACGGGTATTCTCGTTGCTGTCCCGGCAGGAGCTGTCCGTCTCCTGAAAAATAAAGGGATGGTAACTGCTCAGACTTGGAGACACTATTTCTTGAATCGATGCAGTCGAGACGACTGCGTCCCAGTCCCCGTCCGACAATAAGGCGTAAAACGTAACCCGTAAGGACGAAAAATTACGGGGTACGATTTACGTTTTACGTGAAATGGCTGGAATTGATGACGCTTTACCGGATTTTTCTCTTGGCCTGAACAGTTACTGAGTGGATACAAGGGATGATGAGATACGGCCTCAAAAAGTTCCCCATTCCCCATTCCCCATTCCCCATTCACCATTCACCATTACCCATTACCCAGCGCGTCCAGCACGGCCTGGTGCAGACCGCCGCGGGTGACAACGACTCCCCGGTTGCGGGCCAGGGTGCGGCCCTGCCCAAAGTCCAGCGGGCGACCATCCATATCGGTGACCGTGCCGCCCGCTTCCTGGACAATCAAACTGCCCGCGGCATGGTCCCAGATTTTTTCCCGGTAATCCGGCGTGGACGGCGACGGCAGGCGCAGATACAGGGATGCTTCGCCGCGGGCCACCACGCCGTACTTGGCCTGGCTGTCCATCCGCAGAGGGGGCAGGTTGACCCCCACCGCCGCGGCCACAGCCTCCTGGCGGGCGTGGTCGCCGTGGCGGCTCTCTACACTTTCGACCAGCCGGTGGCCGGAGGCGGTCCGGTTGGCCCGGATGGGGTGGAGCGGTCCGCCGTCCAGCGGCCCAGCCACCGCCCCCTGACCCCGTACCGCGGCAAACAGAACGCCCTTTTCCTGCCCCGGCGGCTCCACCGGCAGTTCCGGGCAGGCCAGCACCGCCACCTGCGGCTGACCATCGACCACCAGGGCCAGGGCCACCGCGTACTGCTCGCCGCGCAGAAACCCTTTGGTCCCGTCGATGGGGTCCAGCGTCCAGAAGCGGTTTCCGGTAGGGCCGCGGCCCCGGTCAATCCAGCCGCAGACCGCGGTTTCTGTGGCCTCTGCCGCGAAGCGGCGGACAAAGGCCGTCACTTTCTGCAGGTAGCCGGCCTGCCGGCGCAGGTCGGCAGAATCTTCCTCCGCCACCAGCGGGTCAGCCGGAAAGGTCCGGGCCAGCCAGCGGGCCACCAGTGCCTGCGAGCCAAAATCGGCCACGGTGACCGGACTGCGGTCCGCCTTGGCCAGCGGCTCGCCGGAGACCATCTCTGCCTGCACGGCCCGGCACAGCCGG
>RFJV01000235.1 GCA_003694775.1 Chloroflexota bacterium
AGACGGTCGTATTCCCGCTCGAACTCTTCCACGGTCATCTGTTTGGGGTAGTAGGTTACGTGGGCGGTGTCGTAGTATTTCCAGGTTTTGTCCGGGATGAGCCGGTTTTCCTGGATGAGCTGTGCCCGGAAGGGGGTGCCGGGATAGGGGGTCAAAATGGTGGCGCTCATACTGTCCAGGCCGGACTGTTTGGCAAAGTCCCACGTCTCCCACATCACCTGCGGGGTGTCGTTATCGAACCCAAACACAAACAGGCCCACCACTCCGATGCCGTGGGCGTGAATCTTGTCGATGGTTTCCTGGTACTGCTTGATGAGACCCTTGCTTTTGCCGCCCAGTTCGCGGCGGTTGGCCGGGTTGACCGACTCAAAGCCGATGAAGAATTTGTCCAGGTGGGCACGGCGGGCCAGCTTGAGCAGTTCCGGGTACTGGGCCACCATCATTTCGGCCTGGGTGGTCCAGCCGCGCAGGGGCAGTTTTTCCAGGGCCAGGAACAGCTTTTCGGTGTATTCCGGGTCAATCACAAAGGCCAGGCCAAAGTTGTCGTCGGTCAGGAAAAAGCGGTCAATCTGGCGGCGTTCAATCTCTTCTACAATCTCTTCGATGGGCCGGAAGCGCATTTTCTGCCCGCTGACCCGAATGGCGGTGCAGAAGGAGCAGTTGCGGGGACAGCCGCGGGTAATCTCCAGCAGGGGCGTCCAGTAGTTGCGGTTTTCATCGACCATCTTGATGACCCGGTCGGTGAGGGGGGCAACCCCGGCCAGATTGGCCCATTCGGTGTCGTTGTAGCGCGGTTTGAGGGTGTCGTTTTGAAAATCTTTGATAATTTGGGGCCAGGTGCGGTATGCCTCACCGGTGACCACCACATCGGCCCAGCGGGCCACGTCTTCCGGCATCAGGGTAGCGTGCGCCCCACCGACCACCACCGCCTGCACTCCGGCTTCGTGGGCCAGCCGGGCAAATCGCTCCGCGGTTTCGATGGCCAGCGTTTTGGAAGTAATCCCTACCAGGTCGTGTTTGCCCAGGGTCTTGAATTTATGGTCCAGCGGCCCCAGATTTTCATCCCAGATTTCTACCTCAATATCATCCGGTACCAACGACGCCAGCCGCATCAGCGTGTACGATGCGGCCGGGGCCTTGCCAAAAATTCGTCCTTCGCGCCCCGGATGTACCAGTACGATTTTTCGGAGTTCCACTGCTGTCTCCTTCTGTGCCGTGAATTTTTTACGGGATACAACAGCCTTAAAGTGTAGCACAGGATATACCGGGAAGCAATTTTTATAGAGGTAGTTGTAAATATTCTCCCTTTCCCCCTTTTAGCCCATTGTCTGAATTTTCAAATTTCGGTATACTAAGAGGGGTTACTGCTCAGGCCGCAGAAAAGCCGGGCCGATGACCATCTACGACGGTCACCCGGCGTAAAACGTAAGGCCGAAAACTACGCGTATGGAAATCTACTTTCTGGCAACCGTTCTTTTTGCAACCGCATCATTGGTACTGGCCGCAGGCTCCGACGCCGACATTCGCCGCGGTCTGCGGATTTTGCCGCTCTATCTGCTGGTGGTAGCCCGTCTGCTGGCCCTGATTCTGGCCCTGACGGTCTATACCCCTGACCGGCCTGGTACAGTTGGCGGGCTGGGCGCGCTGGAGGTTTTCAGCGTGTTCTGCATAGCCTGGGCACTGCTGGAGACAGGCCGGCAGGGAGACGAAAGCCGCTCGAAGCTGGTGGCCGCGGGGGCCGGGGCCGCGGTATTGCTTTCGGTACTGCCGCTGATACCGGGGTGGCCTGTCCCGTGGCTGATTCACAGCCTGGCCGTTGCTGTGTTCGGCCCGGTGGTGCTGAGCATCAGCCTGGGGACCGTGCACTGGGAAACGGCAACGCCTCTGCTGGTCATTGCCCTGTCCAATTTTATGGCCCTTTTTGGCCTGGTGAGCCTGTCGTGGTTTGTCGGCCTGTTTGCCTACGCTTTGCTGGTGTACGCCGTGCACCGGCGCACCATCAACCGGGCCAGGCAGATTTACGCCGCCCGGCAGGAGGCCGCCGAATCGCTGGCGGAGGAGGCGGTTGCCCTCGGCCAGGAGCACCAGCGCTGGCTGGAGGCCAGCAAGACCATTGGTGATGTTTCCAATTTTGATTATGCCCTGGACCACATCGTCCGGACGATGGCCCGCTTTGTCCAGGTGGACCAGGCGGCGATGGTGGTGCTGGACCCCCGGCAGGAGGGCGTGGCCCGGCTGTCTACCTTTTACAGCCCCGACCGTCCGGTGCACTTTTCGGTAGATGATGCGGTGGAATTTGCCCTGGACGAATGCCCGCCCCTGAAAACGGCGATCGAGTCCCGGACCCAGTCGATGCTCTACCCCCAGTTTGACGGCCTGAACAAGCTGTACAGCCTGTGGTACGAGGAGCGGGTGGGGCCAACCCTGGTCCAGCCCCTCTCTATCCACGGCCAGCCGGTGGGAGCACTGATTCTGGGCAATCCTATCAGCCGCCGGGCCATCAATGAAAAAGATGTCCGGCTGTGCAGTGCCCTGGCCGGACAGATAGCCGCAATCGTAGAATATCGCCGCCGCTACCAGGCTCTGAAGCATGATTTTGACGCCCTTGCGGCCAAAATCCGGCAGGCCGCCGGTAATGGCGACCTGCCGGTGTCCGGGCCGGTTCCCGTTTTGCTGGCTTCGGGGGACCATCCGGACGAGGCAGAGGTGTACCGGGAAATTCTGCAGGCCATCAATGATGGGGTGGTGATGAGCGACCGGCTGGGACGAATCCGGTGGGTGAACCGGGCCGCGGAAAACATTCTGGGTTTTTCGGCGGTGGAGCTTATCGGCCAGCCGATTGCCAGGGTGTACGGGGCCATCAACTCCCGTGAACCGATTGAAGATTTGATGGTGGCCTTTTCGCGGCGCAACCAGCCCCTGCCCACCTTTATCGAAACCGAGGAGCGGGCCATTCAGGGCCAGCTTATTCCGTGGCGCAATGTCCAGCGAGAATGGCAGGGTATCATCGCCGTATTCCGCGATGTGACCCGCGAAGTCAAGGTTGACCAGTCGCGCAATGATTTTATCGCCGCCCTGACCCGCGAACTGCGCTCCCCGCTGACCACCATCAAGGGGTATTCGGAGCTGATTCTGCACGGAATGATGGAGCAGTACACCCCGGAACAACTGCGTGTCCAGCAGATTATCCACAGCAGTGCAGAACGTATGGAGCACGTGCTGGATAATGCCCTGAAAATTACCGTGCAGAACCGGGAACAGCTTCTGCCCCGTTTTGAGGATGTCGATGTGTCCAGGGTGGTTCGGGAAGCACTGCGCGGGGTTTCGTCGCTGGCGGAACTGCGCGAATTGAAGCTCCACTCCGAGGTGCAGGCCGACTTACCCCCTGTTTCTGCCGACCCGCGCCATCTGCGCCGCATTCTGGACAATCTCCTCTCCAACGCCTGCCGCTTCACCCCGCCGGGCGGCCAGGTGACGGTGCGGGCCTGGGTTTCGGAGGAGCGGGTCGGCAACAGCTTTGTGCCCCGTTTGCAGATTGCCGTGGCCGATACCGGCATCGGCATCCCGCCGTCGGAAACCAAGCGGATTTTTGACCCCTTTTACAAACTCAGCGCGCCGGAAGTGGCCGATGAGGCGGACGGCGGAATGGGAATGGGGCTGACAGTGGCCAGAGAACTGGTCCAGCTTCACCAGGGGCGCATCTGGGTAGACAGCGTTCCCGGCAAAGGTTCGGTCTTCAACGTGCTTCTGCCCATCACCCAGAAATTCTGAATTTGGGGATTGGAGACTGGAGATTAGAGATTGGAGATTGGGGATTGATTATACCAAACTCTTTAACTCCCCAACTCCAAACTCTCAAACTCCCAAACTCACCAACTAACCAACTAACCAACTCACTAACTCATACCCAGGAGAAACCTCTATGCTCAACCCGGAAATGATGGCGGTGACCTTTGGCCTTGCGTCTGCCTTCGTGTGGGGGGCCGGAGATTTTAGCGGCGGCGTTGCCAGCCGCCGGAGCGATGTGTACAACGTCATCCTCATTTCCCAGACCATCGGATTGAGCCTTCTGCTGGTTCTGCTGGTCTTGATGCCGGAGCCGCTTCCGTCGCTATCCAGTATGGCCCTGGGCGCAGGGGCCGGCATTGCCGGTATGCTGGGGCTGGTCATCTTCTACCGCGGGCTTGCTGGCGGCAGAATGGGCATTGTGGCCCCGGCTTCTGCGGTGACCACCGCGGCCCTGCCGGTGCTGGTCGGGCTTATCATCGAGGGAACGCCGTCCCCCCTGCAGTTTGCCGGTTTTGCCGTAGCCCTGGTGGCGGTCTGGTTTCTGGCCGGGGCAAAGGAGCCGGCTTCTGCCCAGGGCCGCGATATCTGGGCCGGTATTACCTCTGGCTTTGGCTTTGCCCTCTTTTTTATTCTGATTGACCAGGCGGGAGAGGAGTCGGTGCTGTGGCCGCTGGCCGCGGCCCGCCTGGCCTCCATCACCCTGATGACCCTCTTTTTGACGGGCCGCCGCGGCTGGCGTGTCCCTGGAAAAACCCAACTGCCCGTCATCGCCCTGACCGGCATCCTGGATACAACAGGAAATGCCCTGTTTGTGCTGGCTTCACAGACCGGACGGCTGGACGTGGCGGCTGTATTGGCCTCCCTGTATCCGGCTTCAACCGTCCTCCTGGCCCGGATTATCCTCAAGGAGCGGCTGGCAGGCCGGCAGTGGTGGGGCGTTTTCCTGGCCATGACCGCCCTGGTGCTGATTGCGGTATGAGGTCTGGTTTGACACCCCTCCCACCGCGGCTATAATGAGGCCGGCACCACACCGGTGCAGTCGGAACCCTCTGTGGATGGATGTCTTCATGACCAAAAACGACCCTTCCAAGACCCTGATTCTGGTGGTCGAAGATGACCAGACTTTGCAGGAAACGCTGGCCTACAACCTGGAGCAGGAAGGCTACCGGGTTGAGGTGGCCTCCGATGGGCAGGCCGGCCTGGAAAAGGCCCGCCAGTGCCAGCCCGGCCTGATTGTGCTCGATGTGATGCTCCCTGAGATTGACGGCCTGACCCTGTGCCGGATTCTGCGCCGGGAAGAGGTGGCCGCGCCCATCATTATGCTGACCGCCCGCTCCAGCGAAGTAGACAAGATTATCGGCCTGGACTCCGGCGCCGATGATTACATCACCAAGCCCTTCAGCCTGGGAGAATTTCTGGCCCGTGTGCGCGCCGCCCTTCGCCGACAGCCGCGGGCCGGCGCCCGCGACCGCC
Organism: Chloroflexota bacterium; assembly: GCA_003694775.1. GTDB lineage: Bacteria > Chloroflexota > Anaerolineae > 4572-78 > J111 > J111. Next base: position 5,263 of record RFJV01000235.1, read on the forward strand.
TTCAGTCCGGCAACCTGACCCTGGATTTGATTGCCCGCAAAGCCTACAAAGACGACCAGGAACTGAACCTGAGCCACAAAGAGTTCGACCTGCTGGCCGAGCTGATGCGCAACAAAGGGATGGTCCTTTCGCGCGACCTTCTGCTGACCAAAGTGTGGGGCTATGATTACGTGGGCGAATCACGCACGGTGGATGTGCATATCCGCTGGTTGAGGGGCAAAATAGAGGACGACCCCTCAAACCCGGTCCGCATCACCACCGTGCGCAGTATCGGCTACAGGTTTGAGGGGTAAAAACAGGGTAACTGTTCAGCCATCCACGAATAAAACAGGTAGTCTCCTGTGAAAATAGCCGTTTACCCCGTAGGCGGGGCATCCCGATGCCCGCCGGGGTGGTTGCCTGACCCGCCCGGCATTGGGATGCCGGGGCTACCAAATTTTCATTCGCGTTGTCGTCCCGACCGGGACTGTTGCACTCCCTCATCCTTCCGCCTTCATCCTTCATCCTTTATAAAACTCCTGCCGGAATATTTACACTGCCCTGCGATTGTGGTAGAATAGTAACATCTCTGCGAACGAGGGCGTTATGACAG
>RFJV01000236.1 GCA_003694775.1 Chloroflexota bacterium
CCGGCCTCCGATACCCTGCCCACCGCCACCCCAACCCCGCCGCCACCCTCGCCGACGCCGGAATCACCTCCCCCGCCTCCACCGGATATGGTGATGATACCCGCCGGGACATTTCTGATGGGGTCCTCCACCGGCGCACCCGACGAACAGCCGGAACACGAGGTAACGCTGGATGCCTTTCTCCTGGACCGCTTTGAAGTGTCTAATGCCGACTACCGCCGCTGTGTGGCCGAGGGCGGCTGTACGCAGACCGGCTTCGCCGACGGCTTTACCCGTCCCGGCTACCGGGACGACCCGGCTTTCAACAATTTCCCGGTGGTGGGAGCAACATGGGAGCAGGCCGCGGCCTACTGTCGCTGGGCCGGCAAGCGTCTGCCCACCGAGGCTGAATGGGAATATGCCGCCAGCGGGCCGGAGAACCGTATCTGGCCCTGGGGCAACACCTTCAACCCGGCCCTGACTGCCGCCAGCGCGCCCGATACCCAGCCGGTAGACAGCCATCCCGATGGGGTCAGTCCGTTTGGAATTTTCAATATGGCGGGGAATGTCAATGAGTGGGTGCAGGATGTCTACGATGAGACATTCTACAGCCGGTCGCCGGCCCGAAACCCGGTGAATCTGGAAGGCGGCGACCGGCGTGTCTTCCGCGGCGGCAGTTTTGCCAACCCGGACGGGTCGTTCTACACCACCAGCCGGCGCTACCATCAAGCCTTCAGCTTCGCCGATGTAGACATCGGCTTCCGGTGCGCGGCCAATCCTTAAAGCACCAGCTCCACGTCCAGTATTTCCAAAACAGTCTGGATGGGATTAATCAGCGTGGCCCGCATAGACCCGGCATACAGCAACCCGACCACGTATCCTTCCTCATCCAGCACCGCAGACCCGGAGTCGCCGCCGGAACTCATCCCGGAGGCCATCAACTGGTTGACAAACGTCGCCGTGCGCCCGTTGTAATCCACCGACGTGGTCACGTCAATCTGGATAATTTGCCCCTGCGTGTGACCGGTGGTGCGCCCGGATTTCTGCACCTTTGTGCCCAGGGTGGCCTCGCGCACCCCTTTGGGTCGCCCGATATTCAGGATTTCCGGCGTAAACTGGTTGGGGTCGTTGGGCCGGGCCAGCGCCGCGTCGACCAGATTCTCGCCGGGCGCGGTGCGGTAAGCCATCACCCGGTGCTGGGAGCCTAACCGCTCGGCCAGCCAGTTCAGCGTATTTTCCACCCCGCGGGCATACTGGCAGTTGGCGGACTCACTGCCAAAATCAATGGGCACAAAAGCGGCCAGCGTGGCCACTTCGTCGGCGGGGCCGCCGCCATCGTAACGCCCCGGCTGGATGATGGGGTCGCCCGTGGATGCGGCGTTGACATTTGCCAGCACGTGATTGTTGCTGAGCAGGTAAATCTGCCCTCGCCGCTGAACCAGACAGCCCAGCGTTCCCGCGGTGACTTCCAGATGTCCGATGGATACCCCACAGGGGATGACAGGCCGCCAGCGGTCGGTGGGCCGGGCCGCCTGGGCCGTGGCCTCTGCCCCGGCCAGGAAGCGACCGGTCTCGATAACATCGGTTTTTACGCCGTCCAGGTCACGCGGCACCATATCGCTTTCTGCCAGCTGAGCCACCGGCAGTTTTTTTACCACATTGACGGTGACGGCCACTTCCTCGGTCAAGACACCGTTGCTTTCCTTGAACCCAACGCCAACGCCTACCACATTTCGCCGGCTGAGCAGTCGGCGCAGGTTCTGCTGTTTGATAGCCCTGGTTCGTTCCACCCGTTCGATATCAATGCTCATGGGAGAATCCTTTCTGCGGGTTGGTAAAAATTAAATCGCCCGAATCGTCCCCACCTCCTGAACGTCTACGGGGACGCCCTCCAGTTCGGTGGGGAGAATGTCATCAGGAGACAATTCTGCCGCCGGAAGTTTCTGCTTTACGTTGACCACCAGGGCCAGGGTGTCGGTGGGCCGGTTGTGCTCCATCTTAAAGCCAATCCCCACCCCCACCACATTGGGCCTCTGCAGGAGCGACTGCTCGTACCGGGCCTTTACTCTGCGTATCTGTTCCAATGTTGGTCCGACCATTGCCACCTCCTGAATGGGAGGGATGAAGGCGGAAGAATGAATCTCCAACCCCCAATCTCCCAATCTCCTACCCTCTATTATACCCCAACTATTGTTAAAAATCGACTCATCGGGACGGGGAGATGTGCCCTATCTGGCGCAAGCGGGCCAGCCGGCGATGGGCTTCGGCCTGGAAATCGGGGCGGAGGGCCGGCAAACCGACCTGCTCCACCAGGAACGAGGCCGATACCGCGGCGTACAGGCCGGCCAGGCGCAGGTCTCCGGTTTGTACCCACCCGGCCAGAAAGCCTCCGCAGTAGGCGTTGCCGGCGCCGGTGGGGTCCACCGCCTCGACCGGATAGGCCGGGATAGGGTACATCTCGCCGGTAGCGGCCCGGTGCACCAGCGAGCCATCCGGCCCCAGCCGCAGGGCCGTTATGCTGGCCCCGGCGTCCGCCAGACGGTTCAGCAGGACCGGCGGGTCGCCCGGCCCCACCAGCGACCGGGCTTCTTCCAGGTTGGGAGAGAAAATCTGGCCTGCAGAAACCAGCGCCGAAAGCCGGCGGGCTGAAAGCCGGGTCAGAGCCGGGCGGAACGGCTCCACACTGACCACCATTCCCTGTGCCCGCAGGCCGCGGATAAAATCCAGGTCCGGTTCCTCCGGGTGGACGCCCAGATGTACCCCGCGGGCGCGGCGGTAATCCGGCGGCAGGTCGTCCTGGTGACGGCGCAGATGGGCGGCCAGAGCGGGGCCGGTGGTGCGCCAGACCTGCGTACGGCGCCCGTCGGCTTCCAGAATCTGCCAGGCCCGCGGGGTGGGCAGGACGTGGTGACGGCGAAGACCGGCGGTATCGATGCCCATCCCCGCCAGCCAGGCCAGGGCATCGGGGGGCAGGTCTGGCCCTACACCGGCGACCAGCCCGACCCGGTCGGCCCAGAGCCGCATACCGAACGCGGCCTGCGGCCCGCCGCCGCCCAGCAGGCCCATCGCCGTCCGGCCATCGGGAAAAACCAGGTCGTCGATGATGAGGGAAAAAGCGATGAAATCTACGGTCATCAGGCCAGGATGCGCTGGCGGTACAGGGCCAGCAGGCGGGGCGCGTCCACCCCCAGGCACACCTTTACCGGGGGACGGTTGCTCCAGGGGGTCGGTTCGAACCACTGCTGGTGCCGGTCCAGAATGGTTTGCCCCGCGGCAATGCCCTCGGTCACCACCCGCACCGGGCCGCGGAATGTGGTAAACAGCGAGGGGTCAACCACGCAGGCAATGGCCGAGGGGTCGTGGGTGTGCGCGCCGTTCAGGTTGTAGTAGCGGCGGTGGAAGTCCACATAAAACCGGCTGATACGGTAGACGAACTCGCCGTCCGGCGCGCCGGTAACGTTCAACCCGGCCAGATACTCGTCGGTCATCACCACCTGGGTGGTGACATCCAGCCCGACCATCGTCACGGGCCAGCCGGCGGAAAATACCACCTCCGCCGCGTGGGGGTCGTTCCAGATATTGGCTTCCGCGGCGGGATTGACGTTGCCGCTGACCGTGACCGCACCGCCCATCAGCACCACTTCGGCTACCATTTCGACCAGCCGCGGCTCCAGGGCCAGTGCCAGGGCCAGGTTGGTCAGCGGGCCGAGGGCCACCAGGGTGACCTCGCCGGGAAAAGCAGACACCGTATCGACGATGAACCGGGCCGCAGGCCGGGGGTCGGGCTGGCCGCGCGGGGTAAACGGCGGCAGGTTGCCCAGACCGTCCTTGCCGTGGACAAAATCTGCCGGCGGGCGGGGCGGCAGAACCAGCGGCCTTTCTGCCCCCTGGGCCACCGGAATATCGGGGCGTCCGGCCACATCCAGCAAGTAGAGGGCGTTTTCCGTGCCCTGCGTGGTGTACACGTTGCCAAATACCGTGGTCAGCCCTATCACGGACAGCTCCGGCGACTTGAGGGCAAACAGCACCGCCATCGCGTCGTCAATGCCGGGGTCGGTATCGATGATGATTTTGCGGGTCATAACGCCTCCATCAGGATTCCAGCGCCTGGGCTATCCGGGCGGCCAGGCGGGCATTGTTCAGCAGGAGCGACCGGTTGGCCTGTTTGCTCCGTCCGCCGGAAAGTTCGGCGATTTTCTGCAGAAGGAAGGGGGTAACAGCCTTGCCGGTGATGCCAAGCTGTTCGGCTTCGGTCAGGGCCTGGTCGATGACCTGCTGGGCCTGGGCCGCGGGCCACTCGTCGTCTGCCGGGACGGGTACGGTCACCAGCACCCCGGCAGACAGGCCCAGACCGTCCCGCGCCCGGATGATTTCGACCACCTCCGCCACGCTGTCGACCCGCACATCCACCGGCAGGCCGCTGTGGCGGGAGTAAAAGGCGGGCAGTTCGTCGGTCTGGTAGCCGAGGATGGGTACGCCGTTGGTTTCCAGCACTTCCAGGGTGAGCGGCAGGTCCAGGATGGCTTTGGCCCCGGCACAGACCACGGTGATGGGGGTCTGGCTCAGCTCCATCAGGTCGGCGGATTCGTCAAAGGGGTGGTTGCGGTGCACCCCGCCGATGCCGCCGGTGGCAAACACCCGGATGCCGGCCCGGTGAGCGATGACCATCGTTCCGGCTACGGTGGTGGCCCCGTTTTCCCGGCGGGCCACGGCCAGGGGCAGGTCCCGGCGGGAACATTTGCGCACGTCCGGGGACGCGGCCAGGGCCTCAAGCTGGGCCTCGGTCAGACCGACGGTAATCTGTCCTTCCAGAATGGCAATCGTAGCCGGGACTGCGCCCGCCTGCCGCACCGCGGCCTCAATCTCGCGGGCAATGGTCAGGTTGTCGGGCGCGGGGAAACCGTGGGTAATCAGGGTAGACTCCAGCGCCACCACGGGGCGGTGGGCGCGCAGAGCCTCTTCGACTTCCGGATGAAATACGAATGATAGCGACATCAAGTACTTTCTCCTAATCTCCTAATCTCCAATCTCCTAATCCCCAATCTCAATCTCTATCCCAAAGCGGTCTAATACGGCCTGGACTTCGGCGCGGGTGGGGACATTCCGGCCACCGCCGAGCTTCTGCACTTTGGCCGCGCCGACGGCATTGGCCAGGCGGGCGCAGTCGGCGGGGGGGAGGCCGCGGCTGGCGGCAGCGATGAAGGCGGCGTTGAAGCTGTCGCCGGCGGCACTGGTATCCCGTACCGGAACCGGGTAGCCGGGAAAGTGGTCCCCTTCCGGCTTCTGGGGACTGTACAGGGTACAGCCGCCGGCGCCCTGTTTGACCACCACCAGCCGGGGGCCGTGCCGGAGCAGGTCGGCAGGATGAGGATGGGGGAACAAAGCCAGTTCGTCGGCGGTCAGCAACAGGGTATCTACCAGGGGCAGAATCTGGGTCTGGATGTCTGCCGGAACAGCGCCAAACTGCGGGCCGGGGTCAAAATAAACGGGCCGGCCCGACTGCCGGGCCAGGCGCAGGGCCTGCAGGGTCAGCGCGGCCAGGCGGTCTTCTGCCAGGGCGTAGCCGGCGGTGTAGAGCGCGGCGCAGTTTTGAATCTGCTGAATATCTTCCGGACGCAGAGCCAGCGGGTCGCCCTGACCATACCGGCCCAGAAAAACATGCTCCCCGTCCGGCCCTACCAGCACCACCACCAGGGTGGTAGTGCCGGAAAACTGCACCCCGCTCAGGTCGACCTGCTCCTGCCGCAGGATGTCGGCGACAAGGTGTCCCCACGGGTCGCGGCCCAGCCCGCCGACCGCGGCCATCACCGCGCCCAGACGGGCACCGGCGATGAGGAAATTGGCCGCGCCGCCCGGCTCCAGCCGGATGTCGCGGGCAAGCTGGTGCTGGCCGGCCTCCACCGGCAGGTGGGGAACCGCCACCACCAGGTCGGCAACCAGGTCGCCGATGGACAGAATGGGTTGTTGGGTGTCGTTGGTCATTTTCTGCCTACGGGTTGTACACCTGGATGCGTTTTTCCGGCGTTCGCCGGGCCAGGCGGTCCATATTTTTCTTTACCTGAGCGATGACCTCGGCCTTGTCTACGGTCAGCAGGCGGCGGTTGTGCATGATGACCTGCCCGTTGACAATGACGGTTTGCACATCGGAGGGGCGGGCGTTGTACACCAGGCTGGCGGTGATGCTGTGCAAGGGCTGGTGGTGCGCGCCCTGCATGTCAAGCAGGATGATGTCGGCCAGGAAGCCGGGACGAAGCTGGCCGATTTTGTCGCC
>RFJV01000237.1 GCA_003694775.1 Chloroflexota bacterium
CTGCTTGCCACAATGCGACCCATCTTGCACGATGGGGCTTATGTCTTTTGTGTGGTGAATCAGGAGACTTACGAGAAATTGCCATTCACTCCACTTTGCACATTTCGAGAGCGGGAAGGCATAACCGTCATCGTCACTCAGCGGCAAGCGGAGGTCTATGGGCTACCATTTGACGCAATCTGGGCCTATATAGAACTGGCGGTCCATTCGTCTCTATCAGCCGTGGGTTTCATCGCTATCATCAGCAGCAGGCTCGCCCAGGCAGGCATCAGCCTCAACGTGATTTCTGCATATTACCACGACCACCTGTTTGTCCCTTGGGAAAGCAGGGAACAAGCAGTGGATATTCTCCAAAAATTGAGCCTTTCACAATGAACTCAATACCGCCCCACCCGCCGCAACAGCCAACGCCGCAGGCTAAAGTGACACCCAATGTCAAGACCACGAAGTTGGCAGTACCGTCATCGTTGCTAAAATAAAGGAGCTTCCCGTGAAACAATTTATGATTCTACACTATGGCTTCAGACCCCCCACCCCCGAAGAAATGGACGCCTGGCACCGCTGGTTCGACCTGGTTGCCGGCAGGCAGGTGGACCGGGGCGGTCTGCGCGGCGGGCGGGAAATCCTGCCCACGGAAACGCGGGAGCTTCCCTTTGCCGCGGATTCCATCACCGGCTACACCATCATCCAGGCCGAAAGCCTCGACGAAGCAGAAGAAATCGCCCGGCAGTGCCCCATCGTCGCCAGCACCAGGGTGTACGAAATCGCCCGCTAGCGAGCCGCCGGCCATGCGCCTCACCACCGACCGGCTCATCCTGCGTGAGTTTACGGCAGACGACTGGCCCGCGGTGTGGGCCTACCAGCAAAACCCCCTCTACCTCCGCTACTACCCATGGGAGGACCGCCCGCCGGAAGATGTCCGCCGCTTTGTGCAGACGTTCATCGCCCAGCAGGCCGAATCCCCGCGCCTCAGATACCAGCTCGCCATCACCCTGAAAGAGAACGGACAGCTCATCGGCAACTGCGGTCTCCGGCAGAAGACCGCCCGCGCCCCGGAAGCCGGGCTGGGCTACGAGCTTGACCCCCGCTTCTGGGGACGCGGCTGCGCCACCGAAGCGGCGCGGGCAATGGTGCAGTTTGGCTTCACCCGGCTGAACCTGCACCGCATCTCGGCCCGGTGCATTGCCGATAACCGGAACTCCATCCGGGTGCTGGAAAAGCTGGGCATGCAGAGAGAAGGGCATTTGCGGGAGACCGATTACTTCAAAGACCGCTGGTGGGATACACTGGTGTACGCCATCCTGGCCCACGAATGGCCGCCGCGGTAGCCAGACACCCCCACGTTTTGCAAATCTTTGCAGGTGTGATATAATTTCCACGTCACCGACCGCCACCCGCGGCGGTGAACACGAACACCCTATAAGACTTTCTCCTTTGCGGATAAAGTCGCTTGGACCCCAACGGGCCGAGACGGCGAGTCGGATATGCTGAGACCGGCTGTCTGTGCTGGCACAGACAGATTCTCTTTTGGACACAAGCCTCGTTGCCCGTGGGTAGCGAGGTATTTTTTTGTCTCTGAAGGAGGCCGTAATGACCACCCCGGACAAAGTAACCATCCTCACCATCCAGCAGAAAAAACAGCAGAAACAGCCCATCACCATGCTCACCGCCTACGACTACCCCGGCGCCCTGCTGGTCGACCAGGCCGGCATCGACCTGATTCTGGTGGGCGACTCGCTGGCTATGACCGTGCTGGGCCACCCCAACACCGTCTCCGTAACGATGGATGAGATGCTCCACCACTGCAAGGCCGTGGCCCGCGGCGCGCAGCGCGCCTTTCTGATTGGCGACATGCCGTTTATGTCCTATCAGGTTGACCCCCGTGACGCGGTCCGCAATGCCGGACGGTTTATCAAGGAGGCCGGCATGGACGCGGTCAAGCTGGAAGGAGGCCGGGAAGTGGCGGCCACCGTCCGGGCCATTGTCGACGCCGGTATCCCGGTGATGGGGCACGTGGGCCTGACCCCGCAGAGCGCAGGCAAGCTGGGCGGCTTTAAGGTGCAGGGCAAAACCGCCACCGCGGCCCGCCGTCTGCTGGAAGACGCCCTGGCCTTGCAGGAGGCCGGCTGTTTTGCTGTGGTGCTGGAGGCCGTGCCATCGCCTGTGGCCCGGCTGGTCACCGAACGGCTGGACATTCCTACCATCGGCATCGGCGCGGGGCCGCACTGCGACGGGCAGGTGCTGGTCTTCCACGACCTGCTGGGCCTGTTCGACCGCTTTACCCCCCGCTTTGTCAAACGGTATGCCGACCTGCGCCAGCCGGTTCTGGAGGCTTTGCAGGCCTACCGGCAAGAGGTGGAAAGCCGCACCTTCCCCGGCCCGGAGCACAGCTTTTCGATGGACCCGGCAGAAGAGGCGGCTTTGCTCAAGGAACTGGCGAGTTAGAGGGGTGCGAGTCGGGAATTAATCTCCCAATCTCTAATCTCCAATCTCCAATCTCCACAGGAGGTACCAATGAACATCGCCATATTTGGTGTCGGAGCTATGGGCATGCTGTTCGGAAGCCGGCTGTCCGGACTGGCGAACGTGACCCTGTTCGGCAACTGGCCGGAACAGCTATCCGCCGTTCGCCGCCGCGGGCTGGTGGTCACCCACCCCGACGGGAGCAAGTCCGTCTACTGCCTCAACGTGACCGATGACCTGAACACCATGCCCCCGGCGGATGTGGCGCTCCTGCTGGTCAAAAGCTACCAGACCAGCCGCGCCGCCCGGCAGGCGGCCAATATTCTGCGGCCCGGCGGTATTGCCGTCACCCTGCAGAACGGGCTGGGCAACCTGGAAAAGCTGGCCGAGACGGTCGGGCCGGAGCGGGCCGTGCAGGGCATCACCGCCCAGGGCGCCGCCATCCTGGGGCCGGGACGTCTGCGGCACGCCGGCCACGGGCCAACCTATCTGGCCCGCCTGCCGGGAAAAGAGCCACAGCTCCAGCGGCTGGTCGACCTGCTCAACCAGGCCGGTCTGGAAACGCACCTGGTCGACAGCGCCGACAGCCTGGTGTGGGGCAAGCTGGCCATCAATGCCGGCATCAACCCCCTGACCGCGCTGTTTGACGTGCCCAACGGCGCGCTCCTGCACAACCCCACCCTGCGGGCAGTGATGACCGCCGCGGCCCGCGAAACCGCGGAGGTGGCCGCGGCGCTGGGCATCACCCTGCCCTACGACGACCCGGCCCGCCGCGTCGCCGAGGTCGCCGAGGCCACCGCGGCCAACTATTCTTCGATGCTTCAGGATATCCGCCGCGGTTCCCCCACCGAAATCGATGCCATCTGCGGCGCAGTGGCCCGGTACGGCGCCCGGCTGGGCGTCCCCACCCCCGTCAACCGCTGGCTGTGGCAGAGAATCAAGCGCAAGGAACGGACGGCCACCGAAAAGATTCGCGTATAGGTGGGTCGAGCAAAATTTTCAAACCTGGAGACAGACAATGAACGTATTTGCCAATATCACCGACATTCGCCGGGAACGCTGGGCCGACCCCTCGCTGACCTGGGGGCTGGTCCCCACGATGGGCTACCTGCACGAAGGGCATCTCAGCCTGGTGCGCCGGGCACGGCAGGAAAACGACCGGGTGGGGGTGAGCATTTTTGTCAACCCCACCCAGTTCAACGACCCGAAGGACCTGGAGAAATACCCCCGCGACCCGGCGCGGGACCTGTCCCTGCTGGAAAAGGAGGGGGTAGACCTGGTCTGGACGCCCACCGAGGAGATTGCCTACCCCCCCGGCTACCAGACCTATGTGCAGGTAGAAGAGGTGACCAAAGTGCTGGAAGGCGCGGCCCGGCCCGGTCACTTTCGGGGCGTTACCACCGTGGTTGCCAAGCTGTTCAACGTGTTCCAGCCGCACCGGGCCTATTTTGGTCAGAAAGACGCCCAGCAGGCGGTGGTCATCAAGCAGATGGTGCGCGATTTGAACTTCAATCTGGAGATTGTGGTCTGCCCGATTGTCCGCGAGCCGGACGGCCTGGCGATGAGTTCCCGCAACACCCTGCTTTCGCCGGAGGCGCGTCAGCAGGCGACCTGCCTCTACCGGGCGCTCAGCGCGGCCAAAGCCGCCTTTGAAGCCGGTGAACGCAGTGCCGACCGCCTGCGGGCGCTGATGGAGCAGGTCATCGCCGAGGCCAGCCTGGCCCGCGTGGATTACGTCAGCGTGGCCCATCCCGAAACCCTGCAGGAACTGGACCGGGTGGACGACCACGCTCTGCTGTCGATGGCCGTTTTTGTGGACGGCATCCGCCTGATTGACAATATGGTGGTGTAAAATGCTCCTGGCAATCGACATCGGGAATTCCAACATTACCTTTGGCCTGTACAACGGCGACCGGGAACTGCAGTACCACTGGCGCATCAAAACCGACCACGGGCGGCTGGCGGACGAGTACGGCATTATCATCCTCGGCCTACTGCGCCACGAGGGTCTGCGGTTTGAGCAGGTCGATGGGGTGGTAATGGCCAGCGTGGTGCCGCCTCTCACCCAGACCTTTGTCCGGATGGTGGAGCGGTACATCAAGCAAACGCCTTTGCTGGTGGAAGCCGGAGTGAAAACCGGGATAAAAATCCGGTACGACAGCCCCCGCGACGTGGGCGCAGACCGCATCTGCGACGCGGTGGCCGCGTACCAGCTTTACGGCGGCCCGGTCTGCGTGGTTGATTTTGGTACGGCCACCACTTTCAACGCCATTTCTGCCCAGGGGGAATATCTGGGCGGGGCCATCGC
>RFJV01000238.1 GCA_003694775.1 Chloroflexota bacterium
GAACTGCTCCTGCCCGACATCCCCGACGTGGTGAAAACGGTAGACCTGGAGCAGGGCCAGATTGTGGTCACTTTGCTCGATGGTCTGATTTGACATTCGGTCAGGAATCCGTATATTGGCTTTGCACAAGGAACGCCCCAGGGCGTTCCTTTTCTTTGGCCCGATGGCGTCGCCATCCGGCAATTTGCTCCTTGACAAGCGACTCTGCCTCGTGGTATGCTATCCGGCGCAGAACCTGCCGTGTCCCGAGGCCGTTGTATGAGTGAAAATCTCCGGTACTGGATTGGTTTCAGCAAGGTAGCCGGCATTGGACCGGCCCGCCTGCGGCTGTTGCTGGACTACTACGGCGATATTTCCGCCGCCTGGCATGCCAACCCCGGTGAACTGCGGGCCATTGGCCTGGACCGCCGCTCCGTGGAAAATCTGGTTCAGACCCGCCGGCAGGTCAATCTGGACGCGGAACTGGAAAAGCTGGCGCGACTGCACGTCACCGCCCTGACGTGGGACACGCCGGAATACCCGGCCCTTCTGCGGAAAATCCCGGACCCGCCGCCCATTCTGTACGTGCGGGGCCGCCTGGACCCGGCAGATGACTGGTCGGTGGCGGTGGTGGGCACTCGCCGGGCCTCGGCCTATGGTAAGGAATGCACCCGCCTGCTCGTCAGAGGGTTGGTGGAAAACGGCATTACCGTGGTCAGCGGGCTGGCCTACGGCATCGACACCGAGGCCCACCAGACCGCCATCAAGGCCGGCGGGCGCACCCTGGCCGTTTTGGGATGCGGAGTCGATATCGTCTATCCGGCAGAAAACCGGCGTCTGGCCCAGGCCATTATGGAGCACGGCGCCCTGATTTCCGAGTACCCGCTGGGAACCAACCCCGAAAGCGGCAACTTTCCCCGGCGAAACCGGATTATCAGCGGCCTGAGCCTGGGGGTGCTGGTGGTCGAAGGGAGCATTCAGAGCGGGGCACGCATCACTGCCGACTATGCCCTGGAGCAGGGCCGGGAGGTGTTTGCCGTACCGGGCAGTATCCTGCGGCAAAGCGGCACCGGCCCCAACTACCTGATACAAAATGGGGCCAAGCTGGTGACTGGCGTCAACGATATCCTGGAAGAGCTGAACCTGACGATGGTCGCCGCCCAGGCCGAAGCACGGACCATCATTCCCGATAATGCCCTGGAAGCCAGCCTCCTCCAGCATCTTTCTGCCGACCCGGTTCACATCGACGAACTGGGCGCGGCCACCGGCCTCAAGGCCGCCGAAATTGCCGGTACGCTGGCAATGATGGAGCTTAAAGGAATGGTGCGCCAGGTGGGGGGGATGCATTATGTTCTGGCGCGTGAGGAAGGCGCATCCTATTCGGTAGACTGATTCCCGCCAGATAACTTTGAGACAAAGAAAGGATAACAACGATGTATGTCCTCGTTATGGCCGGCGGCGCGGGGACGCGCCTTTGGCCGCTGAGCCGGAAAGCACGGCCCAAGCAGCTTCTTGACCTGACCGGAAAAGGAACAATGATACAGGCCACGGTCAACCGGGTGCTCCCGCTGACCGCGGTGGAAAAAATCTATATCGCCGCCAACCGTGACTACGCACCCCTGATTCAACATCAACTGCCCGACCTGCCGCCGGAGAACATCATCCAGGAACCAAGCGGCAAAAATACCGCCCCCTGCATCGGTTTGGGGGCCCTGCATATGGCCCAACAGGACGAAGTGATGGCTGTTCTGCCCGCGGACCACTTCATCGCCGATGAGGAGGGCTTCCGGCAGGCTCTGCTGGCCGCGGAGCAGGTGGCCCGCGAAGGCTATCTGGTCACCCTGGGGATCCAGCCGACCCAGCCGGAAACCGGCTACGGCTACATCCACCGGGCCGAGCCGCTGGGTCGCTACAACAACCATACCGTTTACCGGGCGGCTCGCTTTCTGGAAAAGCCCGACCTGCCCACGGCCCAAAGGTTTGTGGACACCGGCGAGTATTACTGGAATGGGGGCATTTTTATCTGGCAGGTTTCCACCCTGCTGGAAGCCTACCGCCGCTACATGCCGGAATTTGCCCGCCAGCTCGACGCGCTGGGGCAGGCCATTCAGGCCGGCCAGCCGATTGACGGCATCTGGAGCCAGATTCAGGCTCAGAGCATCGATATTGGCGTGATGGAAAAGGCCGACCGGGTGGCCGTGGTGCCGGTAGACATCGGCTGGAACGATGTGGGCAGTTGGGCCGCCCTGTACGATGTCCACGCCAGCGGCAACGAAGACCAAAACGTGGTGCTGGGCACGGAGCACATCGGGGTTGATACCCGCGGCGCGCTGGTGCACGGCAATGGCCGGCTGGTGGCTACCATTGGGCTGGATGATGTGATTATTGTGGATACGGACGACGCCCTGCTGGTCTGCGCCAGAGACCGGGCGCAGGAAGTCAAGCAAATTGTGGACTGGTTGAAGGAGAACCAGCGCCGCGAACTGCTGTAAGGCCGGTCGCCGGGTGGCTGGCGACGGGTACATTTCCCGGTCAGAGCCGACTGGATGGATGGCAACGAACGCTGAATTTGTTTACGGGAGTATGGAATGAGCGACAATACTGTAATTGCTTACTGTGTGAAATGTAAAGAAAAACGGGAGATGAGCCAGCCGGAAGCGGTATATACCGCCAACGGAACCCCCGGCACGCGAGGTGTTTGCCCGGTATGCGGGACCAACATGTTCAAAATGGGCCGCACCCCGGCGCACGATAACGTTCCTCCGCCGCCGCCTTCGGCACGGAAGTCTCGGAAAAAGGCCAAACCGCGGCGGGGCAAGCTGGTGGTTGTAGAATCGCCGGCCAAGGCCAAAACGCTGGGTAAATTTTTGGGCCGGGGATATACCGTCAAAGCCTCGGTGGGGCATGTGAGAGACCTGCTCCGCTCCCAGCTTTCGGTGGATGTGGAAAACGGCTTCCAGCCCAAGTACCGGGTGCCCAACGAAAAGCGCAGTGTGGTCAAGGAGCTGAAAAAGGCCGCCGCCGAAGCCGCCGAAATCTATCTGGCAACCGACCCCGACCGCGAGGGCGAGGCCATTGCCTGGCACGTGATGGAAGCCGCGGAAATGGACCCCAACCGCATCCGGCGGGTCGAATTTCATGAAATTACCAAAGACGCGGTGCTGGAAGCCTTTGCCCACCCGCGGCAAATCGATATGAAGCGGGTCGACGCCCAGCAGGCGCGGCGCATTTTGGACCGGCTGGTCGGCTACCGGCTCAGCCCCCTGCTGTGGCGCAAGGTGCGGAGCCGCACCAGCGCGGGACGGGTGCAGAGCGTGGCCCTGCGGCTGGTGGTCGAGCGGGAGCAGGAAATTGAGGATTTTGTCCCGGAAGAGTACTGGTCTATTGAAGCCGACCTGCGCCGGGCCGCCGACGCCGACGACAGCGGGGCCTTCCGGGCCAGGCTGGCCCGCATCCGGGGCGAAAAGGTCGATTTGAAGAATGAGGCCGACACGCGGGCCATTGTGGCCGAACTGGAAAAGTCTACCTACGTGGTGGAGGAGGTCAAGCGGGGCGAGCGCCGGCGCAACCCTGCCGCACCCTTTACCACCAGCACCCTCCAGCAGGAGGCGTCGCGGCGGTTGGGGTTCGGGACGCGCAAGACGATGAGCGTGGCCCAACAGCTCTACGAAGGAATTGAGCTGGACGGCGAGGGGACGGTCGGTTTGATTACCTATATGCGTACCGACAGCACCTCCGTTTCCAAACAGGCCCAGGCCGAAGCCCGCCAGTTCATTACCGAGCGGTTCGGTCCGGAGATGGTGCCGGAAAAACCGCCGGTGTACAAAACCCGGAGCCGCAACGCCCAGGAAGCCCACGAGGCCATCCGCCCGACCAGTGTCTGGCGGGAGCCGGGCAAGGTGAAAAAGTATCTCAGCCGCGACCAGTACCGCCTTTATACGCTCATCTGGCAGAGGTTTGTGGCCAGCCAGATGGCACAGGCCGTATACGATACGGTGTCGGTGGGGATTGGCGCGGGCATGTCGCCCCTGCCGGACGGAAGCTGGCCGTACCGCTTCCAGGCCAGCGGGGCCAGACTCCGCTTCAAGGGGTTTCTGGCGGTGTACGAGGAAAGCGCCGACGAGGACGCCGCGCCAGACAGCGAGGGCGACCTGCTTCCCGACCTGTCGGAGGGGGACCTGCTACAGCTTCTGCGCCTTCTGCCGGAACAGCATTTTACCCAGCCGCCGCCCCGGTTCACCGAGGCCACCCTGGTGAAGGCGCTGGAAGAATACGGCATTGGCCGCCCCAGCACCTACGCGCCCATCATTTCGACCCTCCAGCAGAGGGGCTATGTGGAAAAGGTGGACAAGCGTCTGCATCCCACGGAGCTGGGCCGGGTGGTCAACGACCTGCTGGTAGAATATTTTCCCGATATTATCAATGTGCAGTTCACCTCGCAGATGGAAGATTACCTGGACCGGATTGCCAACGGCGAGATGGCCTGGGTTCCGGTGCTGGAGGAGTTCTACGCGCCGTTTTCTCAAGCCGTGGCCCACGCCGAGGCCCATATGCCGGAGGTAGATGTGGCCGACCAGCCCACCGGCGAAACCTGTGAAAAGTGCGGGTCGCCAATGGTGCTGAAAATGGGGCGCTTTGGCAAGTTCCAGGCCTGCTCCAACTTTCCGGAATGCCGCAACACCAGGCCGTATCTGGTCAAGGTCGGGGTGGCCTGCCCGGACTGCGGCGGCGACCTGGTGGAGCGCCGCACCCGGCGCGGCCGGGTATTCTACGGCTGTTCCAACTATCCGGAATGTAATTGGAGCAGTTGGCAGAAGCCTTTGCCGGCTCCCTGCCCCAAGTGCGGTGGTCTGCTGGTGCAGAAAAACCGCAATTTTGCCGAATGTACGGTCTGCGGTGAGCTGACGGCTCTGGAAAAACTGCAAGAGGCCGAACCGGTGGCTTCATAAATAAATTACCTGCAGGGCGGGCTGAAAGGCCCGCCCTTTCTGCGGGCAGTTGAAAAATCACGAAACGAGGACACGGTAAGATGAACGAATACCTGTCGCAGAGGCTGGACAGATTCCGCCGCCAGATGGCGGAAATGGAGCTGGACGGTTTCCTGGTCACCCAACCTGAGAACCGGCGCTACCTGTCGGGGTTTACCGGCAGTGCCGGGGTGCTGGTGATTACGCCGGAGCGCCACGCCCTGGCCACCGACTCCCGCTACTACGAGCAGGTTCGGCAGGAATGCCCGGAGTGGGAGCTGGTCGAGGCCGGCTACAGTTTTACCGACCGGATGCTGGAAATTCTGCGAGACCTGGGCCTGGGCGGTTGCAGGGTGGGTTTCGAAGCCGCGCAGGTCAGCGTGTCTTCTCTGCTGGCCTGGGAACGGGCTTTGCAGGGCCGGGTGGTGCTGGTTCATACCGAGGGATTCGTAGAGCATCTGCGTATGCAGAAGGACGCGGAGGAACTGCGCCGCATCCGGGCCGCCGCCTCGCTGGCGGACGCGGCTTATGAGCACCTGCTGACCCGCCTCCGGCCGGGCATGACCGAGCGTGAAGCGGCCTGGGAACTGGAAAGCTACATGCGCACCCACGGCGCCAGCGGGGTTTCTTTTGAGGTGATTGTCGCCGCCGGCCCCAACGCGGCCAAACCCCACGCCGTCCCCACCGACCGCCCCATCCAGGC
>RFJV01000239.1 GCA_003694775.1 Chloroflexota bacterium
CAGCCAACGGCAGACACCGGCGAACTTTCTGCCGCCCAAACTGCCGCGGCCGAGGCCGAAGCCAAGCTGGCCGAAGCTCAGTCCGCCGCCGCCACCGCTGAAGCCAAGGCCCAGGAAGCCGCTTCCGCCGGTGCAGAGGCCCAGGCCGAAGCTCAGGCGGCTGTTGCCACCGCCCAGGCCGAAGCAGAAGCCGCCAAGGCACAGGCCGAAGAGGCTATGAAGCAGGCCGAACAGGCCGCGTCGTCTGCGCCCGCCAGCGAACCGGTTACCCTTCGGGCCATCGGCTTTGAAAGCTGTATTGTGGACGGCCTAAAGCTTCAGGCCGATGCCTACATGAAAGCCCACCCCAACGTAACCATCGAAATTGAAGCCACGGCCTACACCAACCTGCACGATAAGCAGGTCATCGAGCTGGCCTCTGGAACCGGTAACTTCGACATTTACTCCGTGGTGACCGAATGGATGCCGGAATATACCTCTGCCGGCTTCCTGGAACCGCTGGACGATTATGTCGCCGCCGACCCGCCCGAAGACTGGCCCAATACCTGGACCAAGGGCTTCAAATTCCAGTATGGCGCAGATGGCAAGCTGTACGGCTTCCCCCACCACGATGGCCCCCAACTGCTCTACTACCGTAAAGACCTGTTTGAAGACCCGGATAACCAGGCCGCTTTCAAGGCCGAATACGGCTACGACCTGGCCCCACCCAAAACATGGGACCAATTTATCGACATCGCCAAGTTCTTCACCCGCCCCGAAGAAGATTTGTGGGGAACCGTTCTGACCGCCAAATTTGGCGAGCAGCAGCTGGCCCACGATTTCTGGTTGTTGCTACCCGGCTTTGGTGGCGGCACCGGCTTTGATGAAAACGGCTATCCCACCTTTAACAAGCAGGGCGGGGTTGAGGCGTTGCAGTTCTACTCGGACCTCATCAACAAGTATAAAGTGGCCCCGGAAGCCTCTTTAACCTACGGTATCCCCGAAGCCGGCGACTTCTACCTCTCCGGCAAGGCCGCGATGCACTGGAACTGGGCGCATATCGGCGCTTATGCCGAGCTTGAAGAATTCTCCAGCATCATCGGCAAGAATGCCTACACCGTTATGCCCAAGGTGGAAGGCGTTGGCCAGAACGCTGTTTATGCCAGCTACTGGGTCCTGGCTATCGCCAAAGACAGCAAGAACAAACAGGTAGCCTACGACTTTATCAAGTTTGCCACCGATAAAGAACACGACAAACTGCTGGCCGAAGTTGGCTGTATACCCAGCCGCCTGTCTTCCTGGAACGACCCCCAACTGCTGGAAAAATTCCCCTTCTACGCCACCTTCCAGCCCTCGTATGAAGGCTTCATTACCAGCTCACCCCGTATTCCTGAATACGAAAAGGCCGATGATATTCTCCAGCGCTATATGTCGCAAGTACTGGCCGGCGAAACCGACGCCCAAAGTGCTCTCGACGCCGCAGTGGAAGAGTTAATCCCTCTGCTGGAAGAGAATGGGGCTATCAAGAAATAGATAGCAGTTCCTATTGCAGGTAAGTCTGGCTGAAGACGTACAAGTCCAGGGCTTGTTCACAGGCAGGCCCTGGACTTCACCCCCCTACAATATCGGAACTGCTATCATCGAGATATTATAGCCTAACGGCTATCTGATTCCAAGACCAACTGCCGCACCGGGTGGCCTGTCTGAACTGGTCGCGTAATCAGATAGAAAGGAGGCAAACATTGACCACCAGGAGCGACATTATGACCATCACCACCGGAAAGCAGTTATCCGGTACGGGTAAATTAACACAGAAAACCAGGCGGCAAGCTATCTGGATGGTTCTGCCGGCCATCATCTATTTGCTGGTCATCGGGATTTTTCCCCTTCTGTTTGCTCTGTACCTGATTGTCCATAAATGGGTGCTGAGTTCTGGCAAACCGCCTCAGTTTATCGGCTTCGGCAATATCATCCGGCTGATTCAGGATGAACGGTTCTTTATTGCTTTGGGAAGAACCGTTGCCTTTGCCGTTGGCGTGGTAACGATTGAGTTTTTGCTGGGGTTGCTGATTGCCCTCCTCCTGCTCAACCACGGACGTATGCTGTTGAGAACCTTCGTCTTACTGCCGATGATTATCGCCCCAACGGTGGTGGGGCTTACCTGGCGATTTATGTTCAACAGCGAAATTGGTGTTCTCAACTTTTTCTTTGATATTATGGGCCTGGAGAGTCCGCTCTGGCTCGGAGATACCACCATTGCCAAATTTTCCATTGTCCTGGTAGATGTATGGGAATGGACCCCCTTTATCATCCTCATTCTCCTGGCCGGCTTAATGAGCCTGCCCCCCGATGTGGAAGAAGCCGCCCACGTTGACGGGGCAAATTACTGGCAAATGTTATGGTACGTCAAACTCCCTTTACTCCGCCCTGCTATCTTTGTGGCGCTCATGTTCAGAGCCATCGATGCCCTGCGTACCTTTGACACCATCTTTGTCTTAACCGCCGGCGGCCCCAACAACGTAACCGAACTGCTGAGCATCTACGCTTACAAAGTCAGCTTCAGATTTTTTGAGATGGGATACGGTACCGTTCTGGCCGCAGTTCTGCTCATCATTGTTCTGCTTTTCAGCCGGCTGTTAGTTCCCATTTTGGAGAAGAGGTAGCCATGGATACCAACAAAAAAAATAACGGAAACTTTGTAAAAAAACTGATGGATGGGGGGGCATTTGGCTTGCTGGCCCTGTACATTCTCTTCTGCCTGTTCCCTATCTTATGGATTATCCTGACCTCCTTCAAAACCCACGCGGCTATCAACACCTTCCCCCCGCAGTTTATCTTTATCCCTTCTTTTGAAAATTATAACACCCTGTTAACTTCTCATGATTTCATCGGCTTCCTGACAAACTCCATTATTACCGCCACCGTCTCCACCGCCCTGGTAATGGCCCTGGGAATTCCTGCCGCTTATTCTCTGGCCCGTTACGGCATCGGGGGGCACCGGCTTTCCGACTGGATTCTTTCTATGCGGATGTTCCCCCCCATTGCCCTGGTGGTGCCGCTGTTTCTGATGTTCAGATTTGTCCATCTGCTCCAGACGGTATGGGCCTTAATCCTTGTATATACCGCTATGAATTTGCCCTTCGCCATTTGGCTGATGATTGGCTTCTTTAAAGACGTGCCCAAAGATATTGACGATGCCGCCCTGGTAGACGGCTGTACCCCCTGGACTGCTTTGTGGAAAATTAACGTCCCCGCGGTGGCCCCCGGACTGGCCGCGGCGGCTATTCTGAGCATCATCTTTGCCTGGAACGAATTTTTGTTCGCCGTCATCCTGGGCGGCGGTACAGCCAAAACCCTTCCGGTGGCTGTGGCCGGCTACGTCACCGACCGGGCTATCTTCTGGGGACCGATGTCCGCGGCTTCGGTGATTGCCCTGGTCCCCATCGTGATATTTGCCATGTTTGTCCAGCGTTATCTGGTCCGTGGCTTAACCCTGGGCGCGGTGGACTGAGTATGAAGCCATTGGATGGACTGCTCGTTCTCGATTTCAGCCAGTTTCTGGCCGGCCCCTCGGCGGCCCTGCGCCTGGCAGACCTGGGGGCGCGGGTCATCAAAATAGAACGGCCCGGCACCGGCGACCTGGCCCGCCAGCTTTACAACAATGAGCTGGAGCTGGACGGCGACAGCACGCTTTTTCACTCCATTAATCGCAACAAGGAGAGCATCGCCCTTAATCTGAAAGACCCGCATCACCTTGATATTGCCAGAAGGCTGATTGAAAAAGCCGATGTGATGATTCAGAACTTCCGTCCGGGGGTAATGGAGCGGCTGGGGTTGGGGTACAGCACTGTCCGCGACCTGAACCCGCGCCTCATCTATGCCGAAGTAACAGGCTACGGCAAGATTGGCCCCTGGCGAAACAAACCGGGGCAGGATTTACTCCTCCAGGCCCTTTCTGGCCTTACCTGGCTGAGCGGCAACGCCGACCAACCACCAATGCCGTTTGGCCTGGCCGTGGTTGATATGTTTGCCGGCGCGCATCTGGTGCAGGGAATTCTGGCCTGCCTGGTGCGCCGCGGGATTACCGGTAAAGGCGGGCTGGTGGAGGTCAGCTTACTGGAATCGATTATCGACTTTCAGTTTGAGGTGTTTACCACTTACCTGAACGACGGCAGACAGCTTCCCAGGCGAAGCAAAGTGAATAATGCCAACGCCTATCTGCCGGCACCCTATGGAATTTACGCCACCGCCGACGGGTATCTGGCTCTGGCAATGGGGTCCGTTGTTCGCCTGGGAGAACTGCTCAACTGCCCCGCTTTGCTGAACTATCCCGACCCCAGGACCTGGTTCAGCCAGCGCGATGAGATTAAGCAAATTCTGGTCGACCATCTGAAAACCCGGCCTACCGCCGATTGGCTAAAAATTCTGGAACCCGCCGGCTGGTGGTGCGCCGAGGTGCTGACCTGGCCGCAGTTGGTCAAACACGATGGCTTTAAAACGCTCAAAATGCTTCAAACCGTCTCCCGCGCCGAGGGGGTCAGCATTAAAACGACCCGCTGTCCTATACGGATTGACGGCCAGATTTTTACCTCGCCGGTTGGCGCGCCGCGCATCGGTCAGCATACCCGCCAGATTCTGTCTACCTTACAGCTACCAATAGAATCTCAACATGAATAATCACCGCACTGCCCCGTTTACCTTTTTTATCGGCACATACACCCAACCCCTGCCCCACGTAGCCGGGCGAGGCGAAGGTGTTTATACCTGCCGCTTCAATCCTTCCACCGGGGAGCTGAGCCAGCCGGAACTGGCTTCGGATGAGGTGGTCAGCCCATCATACCTGGCCGTTTCTCCCAACCGGCGCTACCTGTACGCCGTTCAGGAAACCGATGAAGACCGCACCGCGGCAGTATATGCCTTTGCCGTTTCGCCAGACAGCCACAGCCTGCGGTATTTGAATCACCAGCCTGCGCATGGCCGTCTGCCCTGTTTTGTGTCGGTTCACCCCGCCGGCCGTTTTGTGCTGACCGCCAACTACGGCACGGGTTCGGTGGCGGTCCATCCGGTTGGCGATGACGGCGCTCTGCACCCCGCCTCCGACGTGGTTCAGCATACTGGCCGTGGACCGAACCCGGCCCGGCAGGAAGGCCCTCATACCCATCAGGTTGTCTTTGGGCCGCAGGACAACCTGGTATTTGTGCCCGATTTGGGCCTGGACAGAATTATGACCTACCGTCTCGATACCGGCCAGGGCAAACTGCACTCCTTCAGCCCGCCGTTTTATTCGGCGCATCCCGGCGCCGGTCCCCGGCATCTGGCCTTTCATCCTACCGGACGGTATGCCTTTGGCCTCAATGAATTGGATGCATCGGTCATCGTCTATGCCCACCACCGCGGAACGCTGACACCTCGCCAGACGGTTTCGGCCCTGCCGCCGGACTTCGCCGGCGAACCGTCCGGCTCGGCTGTCCGGGTGTCGCCAGAAGGCCGTTTTGTGTATGCCGCCGACCGGGGCAACAGCAGTATTGCCGTGTATGCCTTTGCTGAATCTACTGCTACCCTCACGTTGCTGGAACACCAGTCTACCCAGGGACAGACCCCCCGCGATTTCGTCATCGACCCAACCGGAAAGTTCCTCTTGGCCGCCAACCAGGATTCCGACACCATTATTGCCTTTCACCGCCACCCCTCCACCGGACGGCTCACCCCCACCGGCTTCGCAATCCATGTCCCCAATCCTGTGTGTATGGTCTTTGCTGAGCAACAGTAATTTACCAACCGCGATAAATGCCTGTACCGGGTACGGGTGAATGTTGGATTAACGCGGGTCGTTCCGCCTTTAATTTTTTATACAAGGGAAATCCGTAGAGCGATATTAATGTCGCCCTACCCCAATGTTATTTTATACAAGGAGCTTTCAAATGACCGGACGCGAAAGAATTCTGGCCGCTTTTCAGGGAGAACCGGCTGATTTTGTCCCGTTTGCTCCCAACATTTACCAGTGGTTTTACACCCACTACTCCAACGGAACCTTGCCGGAGGAAGTAGCTGATGCCACCCATCCTTTCGATGTTCTGCGCTATCTGGGGGCCGATATTCTGGCTCGCTGGGACACCCAGTGGGCCACCCAGACAGTCTACACCGAAGGGGAGTATTCGGAAACATACACCGGGTACAGCCATTGGGATAAACCCCTGGTCACCGCCTTTAACATCTACCCCCCCCATAAAACCGAACGCCACCGGAAATTTGTTACCCCATACGGAACACTGACCCAGGTCTGGTCCTACACTCCCGAAGCCGCGGCTGATTTTGAAGCCAAATATTGGTGGACCGATTGGTCTGAATATGAAGCCGTGCGCTTTATGATGGAAGCCACCAATTATGTTCTGGACGCCGATAAATTTCATTACTGGGTTGAACAGGTCGGCAATGATGGCCTGGTGATGCTGAACCTGACCGAATCGCCCTTAAAGCGTTTACACTGGCTGGCCGGCCCGCAAAATGCCACCATGTTCATTATGGACCACCCCGCCGAGATGCAGGCCCTGGCAGAAATTCACCAGCGCAAAGTTCTTTCATTTCTGGAGCAGGTGGTAGACAATCCGGATGTGGATGTCTTCATTTCAACCGACAACCTGGATGCAATGTTCTACCCCCCCTATTTCTACAAAACCTACTGCCACGACTTTTTTGCCAAAGCCGCAGAAATCATCCACAGCCGGGGTAAATATCTGGTGGTGCACGCCTGTGGACGGAGCAAAGCCCTGCTGCCGCTGGTGGGCCGGTCGAAAATAGATTGTCTGGAAGGTGTTACCCCTCCACCAATGGGAGATGTAGAACTGCCCGTAGTTCGCCAGATGGTTGGCTACCCGAATTTTACCGTCAACGGAGGAATAGACGTAGTGCATCAGGAGATTACGGAAAATGCCGAGTCTCAAATCCACGATTATACCCGCGCCCTCTTTGAGGCAATGGGGGACAAGCGGCATTTTATTTTTGCTTCCAGCTGTAACACTTCGCCGCTGACCCCCTGGGAAAATCTGGTTTATTTTCGGGACGCGGCGCGCCAGTACGGCCGGATGGGGTAAGGAAAAGGCCAGACTACCGGCTCATCATATCGACCACCTGAACCAGTGCATCCGGACTGCCCACGTTTCCCGGAAAGACAATGTACGCCAGGCCGGGATACCGGCTTTCAGTACCGGTCTGCCAGACGGGGACACCCGGCAGAATTTGTCCCAACACCATCGCCCGTTTGACACCCAGCCCCTGTGTAGCGATGTCGCTGGAGGTAATGCCCCCTTTTGCCAGCAGGTAGCGGGGCCGCACACAAATGGACCGCACCACCGCCGCCAGCCCGGCAGACACCCGTTCTCCTATCGCCAGGCTGGCAGACGCGTCCGGCCCGCTTATTACAGTACGGGCAGTGTAAACCACCACATCCTCTCCTGCCGCCAGCCGCTTCTCTACCGCCGCCGCGATTCGCCGGACTTCCTCACCGGCCCGCTGGTCCAGCAGGGCCGGGGTGTCAATTTCCAGACCGGCCAGATGAGGCCGGCTCAGCAAGCGATGAAGCTGACCGGTGGAACGCGGTACATACGAGCCAACCACCACCAGTCCCCCGCCGGCAGACGGCAGGTTCAGCTCGGTGGGGGTCAGCAGGGGGCGGGGCGCCAAACCGGCCCGAACCCGCACAAACGAAGCCGCAGTGCGGTACAAAAACCGCTTCCCTTCGGCTTCGGCCATCAGCAGACCGTAAACAAATACCTCCAGGTCCCGGTAGGATACGGCATTAACCACACAAACCCCACCGTTTAGCCGGGCCAGCTTCCCGGCCACCTGCTCCGGCCCGCCCCGGCGAAGGTCATCCAGAGAAATGGAGACAACCCGCTCCACAGAACCGCCCATTTTTTCGACCACCCACCGGCGCAGGTCGGACGACCGGTAGCCAAAAACCGGGTCGCGGGCAAATTCGGTTTGACCGGCAGGCACCAGCCGGTCTCCTTCTGCCGCGTAATGAATATCGTTGACCGTCAACCGCCCCCCTTCCGGGAAGCAAGGCAGAATAATCCAGCCGTCGAACGGTTCTGCCAGCGCCCGCGCCAGGGATTCGACTTCGCCGGGAAAGTGGCCCCGCAGAGTAGAATCGCTCCGGCTGACCACCACGAAATTCTGCCCGCTCCGGGCCGAAGCGCTCCTCAGATTGTGCCCAATCTCGGCGTTGAGGGCCTGGGCTTGCGCCAGCGGCAGGGCGCGGGAGTTCGTCAGCAGGTAGAAAGCCGGGAAAGGGCCGGTCAGCTCCTCCACCAGCCGGTCGACAGACCATTCTGTCAGCACCGGCAGATGGTGCACCGTTTGGGTGCCGGTGGGGTCGTCGTCCAGTACTACCACTTTCCGCCGGCTGGCCGCGACCTGCTTCTGGATGGCCGGCAGAAGGTCCGCCGGCCATTCCGGGGGCAGTTGCTTGAACAAATCCTCACGCAATACAGGCTCTGTCATTTTCCGGCCTCAGTTCGACCCGCTTCCCGCGGGCACAATCCTCGTCAGTTCAACCTCCGAATCATCGGCAATGTACAGCAAACCGGCCTCATCCACCGTAATCCCTTCCTGCTTTTCGCCGGGCAGAGGGTAGCTTCCCAGCAGTTCACCGGCCAGGCTGACCTCCAGCAGAATATCGTTGGCGTCGCTGGTTATCAGCAGGCTTCCGTTAGAAGGGACATACTGCAGACCGGACATATCGGTGACGCCCACGGAAAAATAGCGCCGGATGCGGGCAACCGGTTTGCCTGCGGAGCGGTCAATTGCTGTCTCTAATATAATGGAAGCGTCCGGGCCGGTTAGCTCGCGGCTCTGGTTGACCAGAAAGAACGTCCCCTCGCCAGAATCGCCGGCGGGCACAAAGGTGATGCCTTCTATGCCGTCCCCCTCTGGGGCCAGGAGCAGGTTGCCGCCGTACAGCCGCTCAATGGGGATGGTCGCCAAAATTTCCAGGCTTTCGGGGTGAATTTCCAGGATAATATCCTTGCCTTCGACCGCCACATACAGGAGACCGGTATCCGGATGGGTGGTAATACCTTCAAAATCGGCGTTGCCCCAGACCTGCTTTTTGTGGAGCAGGCTTCCATCCGGGGCAATTTCCAGCACCCGGCCCAGGTCGCTGACGGCAAAAAAGCTCTGCCGCAGGGGGTGGTATACAATCCCCGACAGCTTACCGTATCCGGCCGGCCCAATCCGGTCGACCTGCCGGTAAGGGTAGAGGATTAGCCGGGGCGGTGGGGTTGGCGTTGCCGTGGGGGAAGGAACAGGGGATGCAGGTACCGCCGTGGGTTTCGGAGTGGGGGCTTCAACCGGGAGGCTGGTGGTCGGGGGGAGGGTTGCGGTTGCGGCAGGCGGAACAGGGGTGGGAGCGAAGGGCGTGTCGCCGGCAACCGCCATAGTTGCGGTCGCCGGGGGAGCCGCCGCGGGGGAGCCGCCAGACCGGCAGGCCGCGACCATCCCCGGCAGAACGAAGGTCAGCAGAATGAGGGCCAGAACTCTTTTCATCGTCGCCGTGAAAAAAAGACAGCCGGAGCGGGTCGCCATGTGTCCGGCTGTCTTTCCGGTGGGTGGAATGTGCCGTTTAAATTTTCAGCACCTGCTGGATGGCATCCATCATCCGGCGGGTGACCTCTTCTACCTTGCCTTCGCCGTCTATTTCCACCAGAAGGCCGGCCTGACGGTAGTAATCCATCAGCGGCGCGGTCTGGGTGTGGAAGGTGTTCAGCCTGGCCCGGACCGTTTCCGGCTTGTCGTCGTCGCGCTGGTACAGGTGCTCGCCACTGCATTTGTTAAACGGGCACTGTTTGAAGGGGTTGTAAATCTTATGGAAGGGGGTCTGGCATTCGCGGCAGATGATGCGTCCGGACAGCCGGTTGACAATCTCCTCGTCCGACACCACAATGGACAGCACCACATCTATCTGGCGTCCCAGCTCCTTCATCAGTTCGTCGAGGGCCTGGGCCTGGGCCACGGTGCGGGGAAAGCCGTCCATAATAAACCCCCGGTCCGCGTCGCCCCGCGAGAGGCGCTCCCGAACCATCCTCACGGTCACGTCGTCGGGAACCAGTTCGCCCCGGTCCATGTAGGTTTTTGCCAGCTTGCCCAGTTCGGTCTGATTTTTCAGGTTTTCCCGGAACAGGTCTCCGGTGGCAATATGGGGAAGCTGGAACTGCTTGCACAGATGCTCGGCCTGGGTTCCTTTGCCGGAGCCGGGCGGGCCAAACAGGACGATGGTCAGGGTTTTATCCGGGGCCAGTCCCGCTTCCAGGGCGGCTTTTTGGGGTACGGTACTCATCGGTCGACTCCTTTCTGAGGGTTTAAAGAGAAAATCCGCCCCTGGTCGTACAAGAGCGGATTTTTAGAATAGACGGATGCAGTAATTCAGCTTGCCGGAGACAGTGAACCGTTGAGGGAATGTTCAGGCAGAAGGCTCTAATTTCCGGTTGAGCTGTCATTGGTGCTGTTGCCTCCGGCCGCGTTGTCGGGGACAGGGGTTTGTACTTGAATTTCGTTACCGGCAGGGGCAACGGTTGGGCGGGCACGCCGGGTACTGCCGGTCGCCACAAAGCCAATGGCCAGACTCAAAATCATCAGCCCGCTGATAACGTATATCAATATCTGCTGGCGGGAGATTTTTTTCTTTTTCTTTCCACCCATCGCCGCCTTTTGCGGCGGGTATGGGGTTTTTTGTCGAGGGCGCTTTTTGCGTCGATGCTTCGAGACAGGCACGTTGGTTTCTCCGTTTCTGCAAAAGAGTTGTCGCCGCAATTATACAGGTTGGCCCGATTATTGGCAAGTAAGGGCCACCGGGCGTGCCGTAAGGTGGAGCAAAGCTGTTTGCCTGAACCTGACATCCTGCCTATACTTTCAGGCATCTGTCAATCATCGTACCTGCTCAGGCTTGAGGGCACTATTTCTTGCATCGGTCATTTTTCCGATAATCAGGCGTAAAACGTAATAGCGTAAAACGTAAGGCCGGAAAGTTACGTATTACGTTTGACGTTTTACATAAATTAGCAGGAATTGATGGTGCTTTACCGGATTTTTCTGTTGCCTGAGCAGTTACCAATCATCAAGATTTGACAATGACCTTCAACTCAGCCGCGGAAAAGTACACCTACGTCAACCAGATGTTTGCCCGCATTGCCCACCGGTACGACCTGATGAACCGGGTGATGACCGTTGGGCAGGACCGTCGCTGGCGGCGACTGCTGGTCCGGCAGGCCAACCTGCCGCCGGGGGGGCGTCTGCTGGATATTGCCACCGGAACCGGCGACATTGCCTTTGAAGCCCTGCGCCAGCACCCCGACCTGGCCCAGGTGGTCGGGGCTGATTTTACCCTGCCGATGATGCTGGTAGGCCGCCAGCGCCAGCAGGAACAGCCTCACACCGCCGGCCGGCTTTCCTGGTCTGCCGCCGATACCCTGCACCTGCCCTTTCCCGATGCCACCTTTGACGCGGTGGCTTCCGGCTTCCTGATGCGCAACGTGGTCAGTGTGCCCCAGGCTCTGGCGGAACAGCGCCGGGTGTGCAAACCCGGCGGGCGGGTGCTGGTGCTGGAAATTCCCCGCCCGGCAGACACGCTGTTCGGGCGGCTCTTTCGCTTCTATTTCCACCAGATTGTGCCCCGTCTGGGCGGCCTCATCAGCGGCCAGCCCGACGCCTACGCCTACCTGCCCGCCTCTGCCGAGGCATTTTTACGCCCGGAGGAACTGCAGACGGTGATGGAGCAGGTCGGCCTGAAAGAGGTGCGGTACACTATGCTCATGTTCGGTACGGTTGCCCTGCATGTGGGGGTGCGGTAGCTATGAGCCGGCAAACCGGTACGGCAGAACATTTTCACCATGCCGACACGCGCGGCGTGCCCAGCCTGGTCTGGCGGGCCGGGCAGGAGCGCCGGCTGGGGATGATTCGGCAGGCCGCGGGGCCGCGGCTCTCGGCAGACAGCCGGGTGCTGGTTGATGGGTGCGGGGTGGGGATGTACGTGCGCGCCTTGCGGCAGTTTACGCCGTGGGTGGTCGGCCTGGATATTGAACCGGAGCGCGTGGCCCAGAGTGCGGCCCATTCGCCGCTGGTTCAGGTGGCCGCGGGGGAGAATTTGCCCTACCCGGCAGATTTTTTCGACCTGGTGCTGAGCCACGAGGTCATCGAGCACGTCGCCGACGATGCCCGGACGGTCGCCGAAATGGTGCGGGTGCTGAAGCCGGGCGGTCGGGCGGTGATTTTCTGCCCCAACCGCTGGTATCCCTTTGAAACCCACGGCCACTACTGGCGCGGGCAGTACCACTTTGGCAATACCCCCCTCATTAACTATCTGCCCGACCCTCTGCGGAACCGGCTGGCGCCGCACGTGCGAGCTTATACCCCGGCCGGTCTGCGCCGTCTGCTGGTCGACCTGCCGGTGCGGGTGGTTCTGCACACTCAGATTTTCCCCGGCTACGATAACATCGTCGCCCGGCGACCGGCCCTGGGCCGCGTCCTGCGCCGGATGACCTACGCGCTGGAAAAAACCCCTCTGCGCGTATTGGGGCTATCTCATTTTTTGGTGCTGGAAAAGGTGGCGAGGAGTTAGCCGGTCAGACTGCGTGCTTTATCCGTCATCCTTCCGCCTTCCGCCTTCATCCTTTGTCTGTTCAGGGGCGGGGCGCTGGGTCAGCACTGCCGAGCCGATGGCGAGGTACTTGTCGATAATTTCCGTCAGGTTGTCGGGGAGGACGGTTTTGAGGATGTAGTCGTTGGCGCCGGCCTCCAGGGCTTCGTCTACCAGGGCCTGCTCGGCATAGGCCGAAAGCATCAGGATGGGGATGCCTTTGGTGACTTTCAGCTTGCGCAGTTCCCGGACGGCTTCTGCGCCGGTCATGCGGGGCATCATCATGTCCATCAAAATCAGCGCCGGACGCCACGCTTTGGCCTTTTCAATGGCTTGCAGGCCGTCTTCCGCGGTAATCACGTCGTAGCCGGCTTTGGCCAGGATGAAGGTCAGCATCCGGCGGGTATCGGCATTATCATCGACGCATAGAATGATGAACTTGTCTGTCATAACGCCCTCGTTCGCAGAGATGTTACTATTCTACCACAATCGCAGGGCAGTGTAAATATTCCG